>JABHEX010000291.1 GCA_018676385.1 Akkermansiaceae bacterium | reverse complement strand
CTTCTTATGCAGTAATAGCGAATATAGCACAGGGCATAAAACCAGCGTCAAGATGGTGGCAAATCCTAGTCCAAACATCATGGCATACGCCATGGAATTCCACATATCACCACCACTGATTGCGAGCGGCAGTAATCCAATGATAGTGGTAACAGTTGTCATTAAAATAGGTCTTAATCGTGATTTGGAGGCCTCTATAATACCATTGATAACATCCAGCCCACCAGCGATCTGTGTGTCCGTCTCATCAATCATTAAAATGGCGTTATTAACTATGATCCCCATCAAAGCTATGATTCCAAGCATCGTCATGAAGCCGAAAGTCGAACCTGTGATTAGTAAACCAGCAGTCACTCCAATCATCATTGGCGGAATGGTAAGCATGATTATACCAAAACGACGCACGCTATTGAATTGTGCTATAAGGATGATAGCCAAAATGGAGAGAGCAACCGGCATTGCAGCACCAATACTCCCCTGAGCCTCTGCACTCTCTTCTGACTCACCTGCAAAACTTATTTCATAATCTGAAGGCCACTCATCAGCATCAAGAAGCTTTTGGATTCTTGGGCGGATCTCGGCGAGAGCATCACTTGCGTAGCGCCCTTGAACCCTTGCTTTAATCGTCATCACTCGCAGGGTATCCTCACGTAAAATAGAGCCGGGGAGAATATCTAAACTAACATCAGCCACCTGACTGAGGGGTACATGGCCGCCGACAGATCCGTATATAGGCATTTCTTTAATTCGCTCTGGAGATGAACGGTAATCTCTATCAGATCGCAATAGGACAGGAATGGACTTATCCCCATCACGATAATTAGTGGCTCCAAGACCCTTGTATTGAGTATTAATAGCTGAAGCAATACTACTGCTCGTCAACCCTAGTCGCTGGGCCTGCGCCAAATTTGGATTGATTGATATTTGTTTAGTCCATGCACCCCAGTCATCATATATGGCATACAACCCACTTACCTGCTTCATCTCAGTGATGATCTGATCTCGAATGCGATACATTTCTTCAAGATCACGTCCAAATAGCTTTAATTGGATAGGATCCCCTACAGCAGGGCCTACTTCTAGAGTCTTGGCAGATACCCGAGCATCAGGAAAATGCTGCGCTGAGTATTTGTTAATTGCATCAACTAATTTTTTTACATCCTCGGGATTATCAGTACGCGTTAGGACAGAGAGTAGCCCATAGTTCGGATTAGCCTGCTCCACGCTGAGCGACAAATACCAACGGGGCCCACCCTCACCGATCCAACTTGAAACACTTTCGACCTGGTTTTTTTTATCGGTCAGCAACCATTGTTCGAGCATATTGATCTGATCTTCAGTCTCGGATATATCTGTTCCGAGCGGTAGCGAAAAATCAACAATGCATTGTCCTCGATCACTAGGCGGAAAGAAAATATTAGGTATAAACTTGAACCCCCAACCCGCAACAATAGTCAGCAAAAGAATCACGACGGGTACAGCCCAACGTTTGCTAACAGCAAAACGCAAAAAACGCTCATAAGGTGCGTAAAGTTTATTAAGCATTTCACCAACAAAAGTATCCTTCTTGAGAGGCTTCAAAAAATAGAAACAAAATAGCGGTATGATGGTAATCGAAAGCACCCAACTGCTCAGCAAAGTCATAGAGACCACGGCAAAAAGGCTATAGGTAAACTCGCTAGTTCCACCCGAAGCAAGTGCAATAGGAGAGAATGCAGCAATAGTAGTAGCGCTGGCGGCAAGTAACGGGATAATAAGATTCTGAACTGCTCCTATACACGCATCTCTGCGGTCCTGCCCCTGGCCCATACGCACGAGAATTTGCTCAGAAATAACAACAGCATTATCAACAAGTAATCCAAGGGCAATGATGAGCGCAGCAATGGACATCATTTCCAATTCGATGTCAAAGCTGGGCATCATAGCAAAACTAAACAATACAGCCGACGGAACAAGAAGAGCAACTATTGCTGAAATCCTCCATCCAGCAAAAATAAGCATCACAACTGCCACAAATGTAAATGCTTGTGCTAAGTTGACTAAAAAGTCTCTTACTGATTGATCGACATATCGTGGTTGGAAAAATGAGCTTTGTATTTTTATACCCAATGGCAAAGCCTTCTCAATTTCTTGTATTTTCTCAGCAACATTCTCACCTATCTCTGAAACATTGTTGCCCTCCATCATTGACACCGCGATACAGATCACTCTTTGACCGTTGTAGTGTGCAAATTTCGCAGCAGGCTCTACCGGAGACCGCGTAATAGATGCTAGATCAGATAACCTAAAAATAACGCCGTCATTACCTACTAGATTTGTCTCTTTCAGTTCCTCGAGACTTTCATATTCGCCACTGGTAACTACAGTCAGACGTTCATTACCAACAAGAACATTTCCACTATTAGAAACAGCGTTCTGTTCCTGCAGGGATTGGGCTATGGCTTGAGGTGTTAATCCACTAGCAGCCAGCTTACTATTAGAGAAATCGACATAGATCCGCTCTTCTTGCAGCCCGTGGAAATTAACCTTAGATACGCCGTCTACCGTCAACAGTTGATCCCTAATACTCTCAGCATATGCAATTATCTCACGGTCTGTGTAGCCATCACCAGAAAGCGCATAAAGATATGGAAAAACATCACCAAACTCATCGTTGATGTACGGTATCTGAGCGCCGTCAGGCAACCTCACATTGCCTACTTTGTTCCGCATGTTCTGCCAAATAGGCTGAAGGTTAAAGAATTCATCCCTGATATTGACATTGATGATGGATACACCCGCCTTGGATGTGGATTTGATATTCTTTATTTCAGATATCTTACGAATCGCTTGCTCAAGTGGCTCGGTAACTTCCTCCTCGACCTGCACCGCTGATCGCCCAGGATACTGTGTGATAACCACAGCTGTGCGAATAGTAAATGAAGGATACTCTTGCCTGCCAATATTGATGAATGACTGCACACCCACCATCATGATGATGGCGTAGAAAACCAGAGTAGTTCGGTTATTTTTGAGAACGTATTTAAAGATGTTGAGCATAAATCGAGAAGAATTTATTCGGAAAGACTGACATTCGTACCGGCTTGAATTTGGTGTACGCCACGCGCCAGAATGACTTCTCCAGCTGACAGTCCATCAATCACTTCAACCATTGCATTGTTCGCAAGAGCGCCCGCCTTGATAATTCTCTTCTCGACGACCCCTAGCTGATTATTCAATTTTTTGATAACAAACACGTATCGTTGATCACCAGCAGCACCTACAATGCAAGAAATAGGTACACGAACTAATGTAGCATTCGAGCTGGGTAAAGTGAGTGTAACTTCACCATCGAGCCCATCCCGTATCTTTAAATCATCAGCTTGAATTGTTAATGTTACGGGATAAGTGGTGTTTTCAGATGCCTGGGGCGAAACCTTTGTTACCGTGGCATTGAGTAGTTTCTTGCTGATGCCTGGTAAGATAACCTTGGCTTTCATTCCTACTTTCACAGCATTTATGTATTTAGAAGTCACACCAATATCGATTTCCATTGGCCCTTCGCCTTGAACAAGCAATACCGTCATGCCTGCGCTTACAACTTCTTGCTTTTCTTTGAGCACATCACCGATGACGCCATTGTAAGGCATCCGCAACACGCCGTTAGAAACATTTTGATCAGCAGCCTGCACAGCAGCGACCGCACTCTTGTGCGCCGCAATAGCTTGATCTAGGTTAGATTTGCTTGAATTATCTGATTCAAAGAGCTGCTGCACGCGGATGAGCTCCTGTTTTGAGCGAGCAGCCTCGGCCTGAGCCTGTCGTAACAGGGCCTCGAATGAGGCAGTATCTAGCTTGGCTAAAATCGCCCCCTTACCATATTGTTTACCACTAACAGCTGGGAGCTCAATGATACGACCAGTAATCTCAAATCCAAGTTCAGCAGAATTAGACGCTTTGGTGACTCCATTAAATTTACGCAGTGTTTTCAATTGAGGAGACTGGACCGTATGAGTTATCACAGATCGAGGTTTAGAATCAGCAAGCTGCTCTTTTTTTGAACATGAGAACAATGTTACGGTGAGAACCGCTAATGTGATTATAATTTTAGAACGCTGCATGTTGATAGTTGTAAATAATGGGTTACCGGCTGACTGGTTTGACATAAATAGATCCAGTTTTGAAATAGTTCTTCAACCACTGCGTCCATTCTTTTTTCTGAGCGGCTGTTTTTTCGTATTCATACCAACCCATAGCACGTTGTACGGCGATAATATCTTTAGTATACTCATAGATCGATGTTACTTCAGATTTCTTAAGGCTAAGTAGTTGCTCTTGTGCATCAAGAATCTCCACAATACTCACTGCACCCTGTGAGTATTTAGCCCTAACCACCTCATAGTTTTTCTCCGAAAATTCACGTGCCTGGCGACTAAGGCGCATGCTCGGGTGGCTGGCCGACATAGCATAAACAGCACCAAGAGCCCTCTGCTCTATGAGAAAAATTGCCTTCTGCCGATGTGCATTTAGCTGATCAATTAGAGCTTCAATTTCGTTCATCTCCGTCTTTCTTAGCCCTCCCTCCCACAAGGGCATAGTAAAGCCTATGCCCACAGTCCACTCGGTTTGAGAATCACGCCGCACACTGTCGGCGCCTTGTATAATTTGACTTAATCCTGCAGAGATATTTATCTCGGGGCGTAAGTATCTTCTTGCCCGCTCAGTGAGAAGAATACCTTGAGAGCGAAGCGTATAATCGAATGATTTAATCTCAGGCGAGCGATGCTTGGCAAGACTTTGAATGAAACTCGTAAACACACCCAATCCACTCAGATCACGTACGATTGGACGAATTTCTTCATCCATAAAGTAGAACTCATGATTACCAAGAGTGATATCCGCAAGCGACCAGTGGCTTGTCCTATTCACAGCAAGGTCAGTGTTAAGCTGAAGGCGCGCAGTTTTTCGTATAGCATCACGCTGCAGGAGCAATGATTTAGCCTGAGCAACATTGGCTTGCCAACGAAACACCTCCGAAGCCTCAGCCGCTCCAATGTCACGCCGCAATTTTGCAAGCCGTAAGCTGTTTTCAGAAAGAATCAGGTTTTCTTTTTCAATCTTCCACAGCGCCTCAGCATTGAGAACATCCAGGTAACTTTCGCCTGCTGATTGAATGACATCAAGTCTTGCTGATTCATTGTCGTATTTCGCAGCTTCAGCTACTTGTATTTGTGATTTAATCTGACTGTAGATTCGATCACTGTATAGCAGTTGACTAACCTCGATCCCTAATGATCCTGATTCAGCATGATATGGAGTAGTTAGAGGATTAATTCTATCATTTACCCCCCGAACACCCACATTACCCCCTAAGTCAATTCGCGGACTGAAATTTGTCTTCAAGCTATTAGCCCTGAACGTAGCTGCTCTCTGTGCTGCCCGCGCAGCAATCACATCTGGATTCAATTTAGACGCCATTTTCATGGCCAAACTAAGTGTCAAATTACCTGCTGATTTTTGATATACCTCGCTGTTCATAAAGTGAGCCGAGAGAGTAGTATCATAATCAGGTGACCACCCAAGCTGCTTCGCTACCGCCAAATTAATTGTCATTTTATCATAGCTGTTTAGCACAACGGGAAGTAAATCCGTGCCTATACCTGAGAGTAATTGGTGGATATTGATTGCCGTACGACGAAAAAATGCCTGTCCAGTTCCTGCTGATAATGTAGCGAAAGCACCTGCCTCAACATCAGAAATACCAATCATAGAAAAAGTTCTGATGCCGCGCTCGGCGAGTCCCTTTATCAATAGATGCCGTTCTACCTGTGTCATGTTAGGTAGTAATGTAAGATATACATTTACAACATTTTCGGGAAGACTTGCCAAGATAGTAGATGCCTTTGGTTGTGCTGGAATAATCGTAAGAGATACACCAATTTTTTGATCAAGGTTAGCGATCTCTTTTTTCACATCATCACCCAGAACCTTAACCACTTTTTCATCTACTAATGCGTGAATGCTCTTAGCATCGGCTAATTGCTTAAACGCCCCGAGATCTGATTGAATTCGGAGCGGAGCCATAATAAACGTATAGTTGTTAATATCTGATGTGCCGCTCTCAGTAATAAATTTGTTGGCGAGATTAGAGAATTCAATAGCCCCAGCCACAATCGGCTTAATGCGCTCTTTGGGGTTTAATTTAGCGGCGTAATGCGACACCACGATCCCTGCAGTGTAGATGAGATCAACTTCCTCATCAGAAAGAGCTCT
>JABHEX010000290.1 GCA_018676385.1 Akkermansiaceae bacterium | reverse complement strand
GTAATGCCAACGAAGGAAGTTTTGCCTGGTGGGTCAGCGGTGAAAACCAAAAAGCCAATCTCAGCGAACCTGCAGCCACCCCGAGCAGTAACGAAGAGTGGGATCAATACCTCACTTCTGCGGGGCAGCCCGATGCCACCTACTTCAAAGTAGATGACCTGGCTGAACTTAGCAAAGCCGTCTCCAGAGGCAGCCTCGACCTGATGTCAAAAGCCGCAGGCAGCCCTGAGAAACTGGGAGGAGAAAACTTCCACCACCTGACGGTGCATTCCAGGGGTTTGCTCACCAATACCGCCACCGGAGGCTGGCGGCGTGATCTCTCGCTGATGACGGAACAGTGGGATGATATGCCTGACACCGAACTTCCCTTCTACACCATCAAGCCAGGGGTGGAAAGCTCGGCAGTCAAGGCTGACCGGGATCATATCACCGCCAATCATCTTATTTACCCATGGGCCGAAACCGTTACAGGGTATGTGGGCCCTGGCAACCAACAATGGCGAGTAACGGATGCCGTGACCTCTTGGAGTGGTCTGCGGGATTTCTGCTTGCAGTATAAAACCATTTCCAGTGGTGGTGCCAGTGGCCAAGTCGAGATGCCCGCCAATAGAGGGGGCAAACCTCGTAATAACTCGAGTTATGATATTGCCGAGATACGTGATCAGAGTGATCGCTTCCCGGTGATGGCGCGCATGCACTGGGTGTTTTCCTACTCATCCAAGATCAATCCGGACCCGGCCGCGACAGCAGACGATGCCTACATTGCTTGTATTGTAGCGACTCCCGTTGTCACGATGTGGAACCCATATAATGTAACGTTGGTAGTTGCCAATATGTCTCTCTCTGACAGGCAGATGTCGCCCCTTGCGATCAAGGTCCACATTGGTGACAGATCTTATCGCGAATACCCCATTTCTACCTATTGTGCGATGAGCTTTGAAGATGCAGCGGGAAACAAAAACATCAAATATGGTAATGTGATAACTTCCCTTGAGGATAAAAGCGGGGACAATACCATTGTATTCAAACCGGGGGAGACACATATATTTACCCCTTATCAAGGGCTAGAAGATCAATCTGGACATAGCGATGGCAAAATCAGGCTCACACTCAGGAGTGGCTATCGCACCCAGCAGGGTTTTCGTTTTGAACTATCAGACCCTCATACCGAGCAGCTCATCACAGGTAAAGCCGGGGATACGTTCAAAGTAGATGTGACTGCTCAGGGAAAACTTTGGGTAGATAATACGGGTGGTGGAGACCGACCCAATCTTGATGGGTGGCGTTTGGGTGCCGACATACAGTTTAAGGCGGCGGCTAAACCTGGCGGCAATATACGGGATGCAGCACATTATAATTGTATAACCAGTAAAAATAGTGCGAAGACCTACTGGCCGGATGACGATCTGGAACTGAGAAACAATGATGAAACACTGGGCGATCTAGAGGGGGAATCAGATGCTTTTTGTGCATCGCTCTTTGGTTATAGGGTCTCTAACAGAGGTAGCATCCCATCAAAAGGCGTTCTCCAATGCAATCCTGTTGCCAACCGCACCCAAACCTGGTGGAACACAGGCCGTGGCAATGGTTCGTCTTGGGCTAATGGTGGAGGGCATCCCGTCAATTGGCCCTATGATTTTGAATTTGTGATGCTCAACGGCTGGAACGATCCGGGCTGCCCCTCTGGCATTACTAATGAAACAACGGGGTATATCGGCCCGTCTCATCAAGCCGGCGTTGCCCTGGACCGTCTGGTGATGGCGCATGCACCCCTGCGTCCAATCCAGTCACTTGCCCAGCTACAGCATTTAAATCTCCGCCAGGGAAACCCCATTGGCCCTTATCAGTATAACATCATCGGCAACAGTCATGCTCAACCGATATTTGATCCTGATGCAACCCTCTCTTCAGATGTCAACCAAGGTCCCAATACGGTAAAGCTGGCTTTCTATCACCAATACGATGACAGCTACATCGCAAACCACCTGTTGTTTGATGATTGGTTTGTTTCTTCGATTGCTCCGGATACCTCCGCTTATTTTGCTGCAGAAGATCGCACTTTAACTGAGGTTTATACGGATCATCTCACCGGTGCCACGCCCTTGCCCAATCACCGCTACTTGCCAGCCAATCCACAGGCAGATGCCGCGTCACAAGCTGCCGAAGACCTGGCCATCACCACTGATTGGAAGCCGTGGTATCACATCGCCTCCAAGCTGGAGGTGCACGGCATGTTTAATGTGAATTCCACTTCGGTAGAAGCATGGACCGCTTTGCTGCGCCATCTCAAGGATGCCAAAGTTCCGGCTCTGAATCGTGATGGTAAGATCAGTCTGGATAACGGGGACGGGTATCCGTTTGGGCGTGACGCCCTGGCTGGGGAAGCTGTTGCGGGAGGCGCTACTAACAATTCAGGGGAAGGATTCACCGAGGCCACGGAATACACCGGTTACCGTCGCTTCACGGATGAGCAGATCGATGCACTGGCGAGGCAAATAGTGGAGGAAGTCAAGGTCCGTGGGCCTTTTCTCAGTCTTTCCGAGTTTATCAACCGCCGTTTGACGGCCAAGCCGGGGGAAGAAAATTTAGCGCGCGCCGGCGTTATTGAAGCCGCCTTACTTCATTTGTCCGAGCATGGGTCGAGTTCAGAAAACCCCTATCGGGAATTGCAAGCCATCGCCGGTGATGTGACTGCCGCGCCTCCTGGCGAGACTGCGTATCGATTCCCATATGCGGCACTGGGTTCCACCGCCTACGGATTCCCGGGTTGGACCCGGCAGGCTGATGTTTTACGACCTCTGGCACCCGTTCTTTCTGCCCGAGACGATACCTTTACCATTCGCACCTATGGCGATGCCAAAGATTCAAAGGGTAAGGTTGTAGCGAGGGCGTGGTGTGAAGCCATTGTGAAAAGAACCGCCGATTACGTTGACCCTGCAGATGCGAACACAGACTCCCCAGGATCCGGGGGAGACGAAGATAAATCTGTAAACTCCGTTAATCAAAAATTTGGACGTCGTTTTGAAATCATATCTTTCCGCTGGTTGTCTGAGAAAGAAGTCTAACTCTACATGCACCACACTATGTTACGCCTCTTTTTCTGCCTGATGATAAGTTGTTTGATCTCCATGGGTGATCTCCATGCCGAACGCACGATCAGAGTGCTGCATTACGGAGCACCGAAAGATTCGCAATTAAAAGAGGTCTACATCCACGGAGGTGGCCCAGAGTCTATCCACGTCTTGCTTAACCGTTATAACTTCTCTCCCCAGCACACCATTGCTAAGGAAACAAAAACGCTCAGAATCCTCCCCAGGCTACTTGCTGAAGACGACCCCATGCCCAAAGCTGCACTCAGCACGAATATTCCAGCCGATTGGCAAGATACCTTACTCATTTTGTATCACCATCCGGACAATACGGACCTGCCGATCAAGATCTACAAGATTAACGCCAGTAAGGGAGTTTTCAATCCGGGTGAACTCTACTGGATTAACCTGAGCGATGTCGAGATCGGCGGCGTTGTCGGCGGACAGAAACTGAGAATCGGGCCGCGGAAGACCGCTGTTATGAAATGTCCTCTGGGCGAAATTGAGTGCACGGTGAAACTTGATTATTTGGTCAAGGGCGAGACGAAAACGCGGGGGCTCATTCGCCAAATGTGGGCCATTAATAAAGAAACACGGCAAGTGGTCATTATCTTTAATCGCCCACCACCCAAATACGCATCCTACTATGTCCTGCCCTTCCGTGACCCACCCAAACCGGTAGCTGAACCGTAAGCGGACGACACTATTTCCTTCCTCCGATCTCAAGAGTCAGGCAGGTCCTGTGGGGAGATCGGTGAACAGTAAAAAGAAGAAAAACTGATCTTCATCCATGAATCTATGAATAACCAACCTATAAAAACAAGCCGTCGTTCCTTTATCAAAAAAAGTGCCGCCATTGGAGCCGGTACTTTTGTCCTTCCCAGCTTTAGCATTGGCAAGCCGGGGCAGTCGGCAAATAGCAAAGTCAATGTGGCTATGATCGGGGCAGGGGGGATCGCCTCACTGGCCTACCAAGGATCTCGAGGCGAAAACATTGTAGCTCTGTGCGATGTTGACTCTCAGGCCCTCGGTAAAGCGAAACAGAAAAACGCACCCGGTGCCCAGACTTTTGAAGACTTTCGTGTGATGCTCGACAAGGTGGGTAAGGAGATCGACATGGTTTGTGTGAACACCCCTGATCACACTCATTTTGCCGCGACCATCGCTGCCATGGAGCGCAATATCCACGTCTTCACTCAGAAGCCACTTACACATAATATCTGGCAGGCACGTACGCTGAAAAGGGCCAAAGACCACTACAAGGTACACACCAACATGGGTAACCAAGGGCATACGAGTGGGGGTATTCGGATAATGCGCGAATGGTATGAGGCGGGTGTTTTTGGCCAGATCGACGAGGTGCATTCATTCATCAATGGCCCGAACTGGAACGGTCCGTATTTCACGCGCCCCAGGCTCCCTCTACAGGAAGCACCGGTGCCGAAGCATCTAGACTATGATTTATGGTTAGGTCAGAACGAGCATGTGCCATTCCACAAGCTTTATCATCCGAGGACGTGGCGTGGTTTCAATCGATTCGGGAGTGGCACGTTGGGCGACTGGTGGTGTCACGTCGCCGATGCCCCGGTCTGGATCCTCGGTCTCTACGAACCTGTTTCGGTAGAAGCCGTCGAAGTGAACGGTGGTTCTGATATCCTGGTGGCAGATGGCATGACACTACGCTACACCTTCAAAAAACGCGGCACGAAAGAAGCCTGTGTTTTCTACTGGCATAATGGCGTAACGAGCCTGATGCCCAAAGATCCGGCTGCATGGGATTACGACATTTCCTCGAAACTCCCCATTGCGGGGACCCTCTATAAAGGCGAAAAAATGAATGGTTACACAGATAAGCGCTCAGGTGGTCCACGCATCACGAATCGCGAGAAAATGATCGCATTCAAAAAAGCTGGCCATCCTGCTCCGAAGTATCCACGAGTCAAGAATGGCCCGATCGCTGAGCTGGTTCAGGTGGTGAAAGGTAATATCAAAGAAGCGGGTTCCAACTTCGATTATGCCAGCCCCTTTACCGAGGTCATGTTGCTCGGTTGGTTAGCATCACGTTATGGTGGCAAGATTGAGTGGGATGCTCAGAACATGCGCATCACCAACCGCCCGGAACTGAACGTGCATTTGAAAGAGCCTGTGCGAAAGGGATGGGAATATGGTGAAAGTCTCTGGACCTGAGACAAATAGATGAACCACTCCGTATTCTTTCGCGTGCTCTGCTCCTGCATGGTAGCTTCGTCTATCCTGCAGGCTGCAGCAGCACCTAGACCGAACATCGTGCTGGTGGTGGCCGATGATATGGGCTACGTTCCAAGTGTTGGAATAAGTGCCGTTTGCGCAGCAAACCCTTGAATCACCAATTACAAATCACTAATTCCTAAGAATCCGTAACGGCGGATTATAGGATTAAATCATGCCCTTTCGAATGGCGGCCGCGACAGCCGCTGCGACATTCGCGACTTGTAGCTTTTTATAGATATTTTCCGTGTATTGAGAAACCGTTCGGTAACCGACTCCCATGTGCACGGCGACTTCCTTTTTAACATAGCCCATCGCTAATAACTCAAGCACCTGCTGTTCTCGTTCTGTGAGAATATTTTCATCATCGATTTCAGTGTTGCCACTGAGAGCCTGCAACACAATTCTTGAGAGCTGTGGGTCGATGATGCTGCTACCTTGGTGGAGTTCGGTGATCGCCTCGCGGATCGAGGCGATGGGTGAGTCTTTGAGTAAATAGCCGGCAACACCGAGGCGTATGGCTTCGATGGTGGTATGGTAGTCATTGTTCTGAGTGAGCACCAAGATGTTAGTCTCCGGCATCTCTTTACGAATGATAGGGATTAACTGCAGGCCACTTTTCCCCGGTAGGTGCAGGTCTAAAAGAACGATGTCGGCGACTTCGGCGGGATTCTCATTGAGGTTTTCCAAGTAGGCTTCCCCGCTTTCATAGCTCGCTACAAATTCCATTTGCTCGGAGACTGAAATCATCGTTTGCAAGGACTGGGTGTATTGAGGGTTGTCCTCGATGATTGATATTTTAATGGCTTCTGGCATTGCTTTATTTGTTAAGTTTTAGTCGGACACAGGTGCCTTCCTCGGGGCGTGACTCGAAGTTGAGTTCGGCGCCTAGGCGCTTTGCTCGCGTCTCCAAGTGGCGTGGTGTTGAGTAGTTTTCCGGAATGCCTTTACCGTCATCATCAATGCTGAGCTCGATACATCCGGCATTTCGGCGAGTGTGGATATCAACGTGGCTGGCCTGAGCATGCTTGCTGATGTTATTGAGTGCCTCTTTGATGAACATTAATAGATCCCACTGCTCAGCAGGGCTCAGTTTTTTTGAAGGTCTTAAAACTTCAAGTTTGCAGCTGTAATCAATGTCGGCCAGAAGCTGTTGCGCCATTTTACGAATCTGGGAATTGACATCAAAACTATCCTTCTTGGATTCGAGAAACTGCACGAAGTTTCGAGTCTCCCGAGACGTGAGACGTGCGGTATGAATGGTATCTTTGAGCATTTTATCTTGAATGCTTGTCGGCTGTGGGATGGTCTCTTTGATCAGTTCCGTCATGTGCACCAGGCTACTTGTGTTTGCTCCGATTTCATCATGCAGGTCACAGGCGATGCGATCTCGGATCAGGAGCCAACGTCGGTTGGCGAGCAGCTTGATGAGCCACATTAAGATCACTAAGGTGATGATGATGCCGAGCGCGATGACGATGATAAATTGTGACCGCTCACGCGCTTGGTTTTGGGCAAAAAGTAAGCGCTCACGCTCCTGCCTTTGCGCAAAAATTAAATCCTGTTCCAAGATAGCCAACGTTCGATCCAATGCCGCTCGGCGCGTGATGGCGATGAGCCATTCGCGGAGGGGAATGATGTCGCCTTCAGTTGTGATCCGATTGGAGAGTTGGAGCACATCAGATGTTTCATGCTCATGAGAGAGCGTGAACAGTGCTGAGATAGGTTCTCCCTTTTCAAGGGCTTCGATCTCGCTCAGAGCTAAGTTTTCAAATCTTTCACCTCGAAATTCGGGGACTGGCTCGCTGAGTGAGAGTCGAAAGTAGCGCCCCTCATTATTCTTGAGTCGCAGCATCAATGGGCTTGACCCCGGCCTTGGAAAATGATCGCCACTTGCGTAGATCAGTGTTCCGTTGGTATCGTCTGCTGCGTTCAGCTTTTCGAGACGAATCTGAGTCGGGAATCCGATGCCGCTAGAGGCTGGAAAATGGTCCTGAGCCGAGTGCACTACGGGCCAGAGGCGCAATTCATCAAAGTGGCGTATCTCTCCTAAATCAATCAGAAGTGAGAGTGTTTCATACGGAGAATAAAAATTAACATACGGAGTCTTCAAATTTCTATGGATAGGCGACAACAGGCTAAAGCCATCGGTCAGACATTGGTGGTTCCAAACATAACCGAAGTTACTTTCCACAGGTGCATGGGCCTTAGCACCCAAGGCGACATTCCAAGGGCCTGAGAATGCATAGATTTCGCTGAGAGAAGTGATGTGTTTGCCGTGCCACCAAGTCGGGTTATCGGCTTGTCGCAATATCGTCAGTCGTAGCCCTGCAGCGTGAACACGAGCCTCAAGTGGGAATAGTTGCGGTTCGGTGCCGCTCACCAAGTAATCACGCTTGCTGTAATCGACGATGATCTCGCTGGATCCATCCTCGAGCAAGCGTTCGATGATGAAACGCTCTGGAAACCCAAAGACCTCAATATCATCGGCGTTTGTGCGGTAGTTGCTGGGCATTAACGCAATCAGGTCGATTGTGGCCGGAGTCATAAATTGCAGATCAATTTGTATTTTTTGATCTTTGGGTTGACCTACACTTAAACGATACCCCAGCGTCCATGGAGACGGGTTGGGCATGAGTTCCGGCAAAGATTCCGCTTCAGCGTGTAATGCATCAATTTCCTTTTGGATTGAATTTGCGCTGTGCAATTCTGTTGCCGAAACGTTTGCAAAGGGGCAGAGCAGCATACTAAGTAACAGGATGCGACTGATCCAGAGCGATCTTCG
>JABHEX010000289.1 GCA_018676385.1 Akkermansiaceae bacterium | reverse complement strand
GCCAATGGCGCGACCAAGGTCACCCTGACGGATCTGACCCCCACCGGCATTGAGTTCATCAAGTTCACCGCTAACTCGGTCACTGGATCCTCTGGGAATGCGTTCACTTTCCGCGAGATCGATGTCTTTGGTGTAGAATCCGACCCCGACGTCACGGCTCCTTTGGTTAGCAGCCTGAGCCCGACCGATGACCTCGAGGATGTGCCTTTAGCCAGCGATCTGGTGGTCACATTCAACGAGGATGTTGCCATCGGTAGTGGAAATGTCATCCTCAAGAATCTCGATACATCCGCTGAAACAACCATCCCAGTGGGGGATGCTCAGGTTGCCATCTCCGGTGCGGTCTTGACGATCAATCCGATTTCTAACCTTGATCCGAATACCGATTACGCGGTGCAGATACCCAACACGGCGATCACCGATCTTTCGGGCAATCCATTTCTCGGTATCGCAGGCGATACGGCATGGGATTTCACCACAATCGACCAGCCGCTGCGCATCATGTGCCTCGGCGACTCGATCACGGTCGGCTACACCGACAACCCGGGCTGGAACAACCATCCGTTTATGTTTGGTTATCGCAGCGGACTCTACACGCGCCTGACCAACGCCGGGTATAACTTCCAATTTGTCGGAGGATCGACCGAGCCGTGGACTGGTATCTCCGGCGACCCGACCCACGGCGGTACCTACACGCCCGCGTTCGACATCCGCGACTTCGGTCAGGACAATCACCGCGGCTACGGTGGCGCAGGTATCTGGGGCAATGTCAACGGATGGATCGATGCGGATAATCCGGACATCATCCTTCTTTTGATTGGCATCAACGGCATGGGCGGCGGAAGTCAGACAGCATTGACCAACCTCGTCAGCAGCATTGTGACGCACGCCCCGGACGTGCATCTGATCGTCGCGCAGATCACACCACGCTCTACTTTCAACCAGACACTTTACAACTACAACCTCTACGTCCGCGACACCCTCGTGCCGGGACACGTGACTGCTGGGAACAAAGTCAGCACAGTCGATCTCTATTCGTTTTTCCTGACTGACCCGAGCACCTACACGACGATTCCTTCCACGACGGGCGCAGTCGAGCCCGGCGTGTTATCGAACAACATCAACCACCCTGACAACCCGCACTACGATCTGATGGCGCAGGAGTGGTATGAGGGAATCCAAGCGCTGGGATTGGGCCCTGATAATTTTGCGGCTTGGATCATCGACCCTACCTTCGGCCTCGCCATCGCCGATCAGGATTTTGATGATGATTCCGATAACGACAATCTTTCCAACGGACTCGAAGCCTGGTTCGGCACCCATCCAGGCGAGTTCAACGCGGGGCTGGCAAATGATTCCACGACAGGAAATGTCACCACCTTCACCCACGCACAGAACACCACCGTGCCGGATGATCTGACGGGATACTACGAGTGGTCACCCAATCTAACCGACTGGTATGCCAGCGGCAGTGGCCCAGGCGGGGGAGCGACAGTCGCATTTTCTGCCAGTATCAGTGGCGGCACAACGACGGTAACTGCCACCGTGACCGGAGCGTATGAGAGAATTTTCCTCCGTGCTGGGGTGAACCAGAATTGAATGTTTTGGTGAGCGCGACGACCGTCGCGCGATTGGTTAACCTATCATCCGTGCGGTGGGATGTCGTGGTGACGAAGAATGGTTCCTTTTTTGCTGACGATCCACCTGACCGTTGAACTGGAGTCTCATTCCTCGGGACGTTTCCAAGAAATGAGCACGGTGCCTTTGTTTGCTGAGCGGGTGATCACTGGGCCGGCGCATTGCTGGGTTGAGTAGCGCCAAAGTTCGATTTTGTCGTTATCCGAGGAGGTTTTCTTGTTAACGATCATCTTTTCCAGATGGAGGCCTGTGATATCGTTCCAAAAGCGCTCGGGGACGTGGATTTTTTTGCCGTCGATAGTCAGGCAAAATGAGTTGATCATAGTGGGCCGGAGCCACAGGATATCGGTGGGGAGTCTGCGCTTGCCCAGCCATACCTCGGGAGCCTTATCTTCGCCTTTGTCTATGCGGAGAATTTTGCTGCGGTCTAAATATTCAAGTCTAACAGTCAAAGAGGCGCTTTCATCAAATGATTTCACTGTTCGCCTGTCTGTTGTTGCTTTTTCGAACCGACTTTCATCTGCGTGAGCCAGAGTGGTAAAAGAGCCGAGGCAGAGTAGGGTGGTGAGTGTTTTGAAAGTCATGAGGTCTAGCATAATCCGAGTGTCGCGGCGGATAAAGTCAAAAACGAATCTTACCCGTGTCTCTTGCGCAGATGTGAGGGTAAAATTCCTAACTGGTCGCGATATTTGGCGATAGTACGACGTGCTACCTTGATTCCTTTTTCCTTAAGTTGCTTCTCGATAGAGGTGTCGGAAAACGGTTTTGCGGAGTTTTCGGAATCGACAATCTGTTGGATGGTGTCGCGCACGCTGGTGTTGGATATTTCAGCACCTCCCTTGGTGGTGTAGCCGGATGAGAAAAAGGCACGTAACTCCATCAACCCATGTGGAGTCAGGATGTATTTGCTCGAAACCGCACGTGAAATAGTGGCGGCGTGCACGCCGATATTTTCTGCCAGATCCTGCATGGTCATGGGGCGGAGCTTGGAAATGCCGTGGGCGAGGAAATCCGGCTGCCTCTTGATGATTTCGGAACCGATTTTGAGGAGTGTTTCTTGTCGCTGCCCTACGGCATGAATGATCTGGCGTCCTTCGTGTATATTATCGCGAAGAAATTTTCGGGCTTTTGGGTCGGAGTTGAGTTTTGCGACTAAGTCCTTGTAGTGATTACTAATCCGAATGTTAGGAAGGTGGTCACCAGTGAGCTTGGCGAAGTAATGACCGTCATCATCGCGGATAATTTTGAGGTCTGGGCTGACGTGTGGGTTTGAGGTAGCATCAAATGCTGATCCGGGGTCAGGATTAAGTTCGGAGATTTTTTCCGCAGCCTCAAATACGGAGTCCAAGTTGACTCCGAGTGCACGAGCAATATCTGGAAATTTTTTACGGGCAAGGTCGCTAAGATGGTCGGCAACGATACGGCTTTCGAGGGTGCCGCCACGACCAGCGAGCTGAAGCTGAAGCATGAGAGACTCTGTTAAATCATCCACAGCAACTCCTGGAGGGTCAAATCCCTGAACCAGAGACTGAGCTGTGCGCATTTTTTTTAGTGGATAGGATGACTTAGCTGCAATCATTTCGATCGGCTCGTCAAGGAATCCTCGGCTGTCCAGAGAGCCAATGAGGTGTTCAGCCGCCATGTGGGTGTCGTCGTCCACGGCCGCATGGTTGAGCTGGTCTACTAAATGCTGCTGCAAAGTCTTCGGGGCAACGATGGAATTGTAGAGATGCTCACGGCGTTCTTCATCAGCTGCCGTGTGCTGGTGCCCACCTTGCGTCATGATGAGGTCCTCCCGCCAAGTGTCATCGAATTCGGATAGCGTCTCTAGATCGCGTTCTGCGTCTGGGGCAGGGGTGTCGTCGATCTGCTCATACTCGTCGGTAATTTCCAGAGTGGGGTTGATCTCGGTGATCCGGCTCAGGAGCTGGGATAGCTCCATGGTGTTCGCCTGCAAAATTTCCAGACTTTGCCGCATCTGGGGCGACAATGTTTGCTGCTGGCTCAGGTTTTGGCTGAGTCCTTGTTGGATTCCGGGCGGTGGCATCAGATCTTGCTTGAGGCCAGAATACAACAGAGAAACGTGAGTAGCAATCATTTATATAGCAAAAAACGTGCCAACTATAGTAAATAATATCGATCTCGAAGCTAGTTATTTGAGAGAAGATCACCTTGTGATCTTGTATGGTGACAGCAAATAGACATGATTACGTCTATCGTAATTAAACATGAACATGGCAAGTAGTGCGGCACCATCAAAGTTTGGGTTTGGTGGTAATTGGTGGATTGCTGTGGTGTTTTTTTTAATTTCAGTGCCGCTGGGAATGTGGCTACCGGCTCTTCCTAATATTCTGGAAACCCGCGGGATTGGATGGGTGTTGCCTTATGTGTTTGCGGTGGCTCCGGCAATAGGTTTGATATCGCCGCTGATTATTGGATCAATGGCGGATTACAGGTTCAGCGCACAGAAACTTCTGGGGGTTTTGTCGATGGGTGGAGCGATTTTTTTAGCGCTGGCGTTTCTATCGATTGAGCTCGGCTGGGGGGCATGGGCATATCTGGGTTTTCAGACCATGAACGCGCTGCTTTCAGCACCGATGTGGGCATTGCTCTCAACGGTGGCATTTGCTAATTTAGAGAACTCAGATCAGACATATCCACGTTACAGGGTATGGGGAACACTCGGCTGGATGGCGGCTGGTATCACGGTAAGCTGGCTGGGTTGGGATAACTCAACGATGACGGGTATTGCGGCAGCAGG
>JABHEX010000288.1 GCA_018676385.1 Akkermansiaceae bacterium | reverse complement strand
CGCACTTACTCCGGGATAGCGGTCTTTTCCTTTGGAAAACCAAGCAAACTCGGGCAAGTCCGTAGTGTATTCGTTGTAGGCAATGATACAAAGCCGGGCGCCACTTTTGACCATGGCTTTTCTAACATCATCCCTTTTAATAAGCATCTGATCGACCAAATAGGCGGCTTCCTTCAGCGCGTAGGGGTTGACGGTGGCAGATGCGACAATTGGAAACCCGCCGGTTACAATCCGCTGGGTGTAGAATGCCGGGATGCCATTTTTTTCGTTAGGAGCGAAACGGAAAGCCTGCACGCGGGCAATACATTCCACCTGGACACGTGTTTTGCTTTGTTGCCCGATGACGGCAAACTTGTGCCCGAGCGTGGTAGTGATGACGCGATTCTTTCCCGGATCGACCGTGCCGTTGGGAACCTCCTTACTCCCTTCACTGAGCCAGAGGATCTCAATTTTTTCATCACTGGCATTGATGAACTGTAGTTGTGGTCGTGGTTTGTCAGGAGCTGCGGCCGCTACTGCATAAGAAGCCACGCAGCCAAGCAGGAGGGTTTGCTGGATTACGGATATCAATTTCATCGGATCAATGAGGGACATGCTAATGAACTCAAATGGGATTTCGATCTATTTGTTGAATCGGCCCTCAAGTTTGCACCATAAAAAACCGGGCCAGACATGATGCCCGACCCGGTTTGAAAAAATATCCTGAGATGTTTACTTCCTGCGGCGGAGGATAAGTGCGAGTCCACCAAGGCCAAGTAAAGCGGTGGTGGATGGCTCGGGGACCGCGCCAACCGCCAGTTTGTCGAAGTAAATGTGACTATCATTGCTACCCTCAGTGGCGATCAGGACCGCGACGTTGTCATAGCCGGTCCCGCCCAGGTCGAGGCTGGAGGTCGCCGTGTTCCACGGGTTGTCGCCGAGCTGGTTGGTGCTGACGGAAACGGTGGTCTCTGCGAAGACGGTCGGCAGGTCGCCTGATGTAAACACATGATTATCCAGCCCTAAATAAGTCCCATCGTTGACAAATAGAAGGCCGCTGGGGCCGTGGATATTGATACCCGGGTCGGTTCCGTCATCCCATGCGAAGGCGGCAAAGGCAAAGCCATGCGGTAGTGCCACTGTCCCCTGCCCGACGTAGTCGATGGAGAACTGGGTGTCACCCGTCCACTTGCCTGCGCCCGCATCCACGTGCTGAACGAAGCCACGCAGCTTCGAGGGCTTAATATCGCTGACGTAGATGATGGTGTTGCCCGCCACATCGGTGTCATTGAGTTTATAAGCGTTGTTGCTACCATTGACGTTGCCGAAGATCCACGTCCCCTCGTTGCTTGAGTTGACTGTGAAACCGTTGGTGCCACCCGCGGTGTAGTCGCTGCCCATGTTGGTGGAGCCGTTTTCAAAGCCAGGCTGCGTAAAATCGCTGGTGGCCATGATGGCTGCATTGGCCGAGCCGACAATGCCAGCGGCGGTGAAAGCGAGTGCCGCAAGTGGCAGGTTCGTGTATTTTTACCTTTCTGAGTTCTGTTTTACCAGCACCTGAGAAATGCTCGCAACCACCTGCTCGGCGAGTTTTGCGGATCCTTTCGGGGTGTAGTGCACATCGCCGGGTTTGGTAAAAATTTCCGCTGCAAAACCGGCCGATAGCGCGTGCAGATCATTGATTGCCACGCCGTGCTTTTTCATGACACGTGCGGCGGCGGTGTTGTATTTGGCATCATCGCCGACAAAGCGCCCCACTTCTCCCTCCGGCACCACGGTTGTGCTTGCCCAGATCAATTTTGCTCCGGTTTTTTTAAGGCGCGTAACGAGCTTTTCCAGGTTCTTCTCATACTCAGGGAGCGGCGTGGAAAGCGTGCCGTTCTTCTTATCTCGCTTGCCCTGCGCTTTCGATTGGGGGTTTCGATAACATAGATCCCATAACCCCCAGTTAAAGTGAATGACGTCCCATTTCTTATCCCCCAACCATTTATCGATCTGTGCGAGTCCTCGCGGCGTGTCACCGCAATTGGCTTTTGGTCGGAACACATTGGCTTTGCCTTCGAGTCCTTTGCGCACTTGTCTGGTGTACCCAATGGAAATCGAATCACCAAGGATCAGGACATTGGGCAGTCCTGCTTGCACCTTGGCACTCTCGGTGATTCCTTTCCGGTCCTGTTTGGGCGTTGTAAATTCGTCGGCGAGTGAGGTGGACGACAGGCAGAGAGCGCTGAGCCCAAGGACAACTGCCATTGTGGTAAACATACTACCCTTAAGTTTTATAATATTCAATTTAGCCATCAATTCCATACTTCACGAGATACACCGAAGAGAAATAAACGCCGTAATTATTTTAAGTTACTTCATCTCAATGCCAAGCACCGGCAAGGAGCTCATTGAGTCGGATTTTCTCAGCAGCGCTCGTTTTGCACAAAAACCCGCTGTTGTGTGCAAAGTGCACGTCTGGCTCGTCCTGCACTCGGGTGAAATCGAGCTGCGGATGGTCTTGGAATCTGGCGATGCCGTAACCATCGCCTCGGCTGTCGGGATAAACAATCGCAGCGATTTCGTTTTCCAGCCCGTTAACAAGGATATAGCGTGCGAGTCCGCCGGATGCGTCATCGATGATATCGTCTGCACGTGGCAGGCAAAGCGCACTGAAATCGCCATTCGATGTAGAAACCTCCCAGCGCTCGACTCGGGTGCTTACGTAGTTAATTTTCTCGCGCACGCCTTCAAGGTAT
>JABHEX010000287.1 GCA_018676385.1 Akkermansiaceae bacterium | reverse complement strand
TTCACTCATGCTGAAGCAAGAATTGGTAAGAATTTTGATTCAACAATTGGTGCTGACATTTCCACCAGTAAGCAGTGGCAAAACTGGGTTGCCAGTGCACGTGCGATCTACGAATTCAATGAGCGCTGGAATACTTATGCAGGTATCTCCCAAGGTTTTCGTGCGCCTAACCTCAACGATATGAGTGGAAACCTGACCAGCCGATCTGGCTTTACAGCCTTGGGTTCGTTAGACCTTGAGCCTGAAAAATTCATCTCCTACGAGATTGGCAGTCGTTTCCAGTCGGAAAGAGCCAGTTTTTCGGTCGCAGCATATTACACAGCCATTGATAACGTGATCATCGGAGTTCCTGCCGCGGCGGGAAGCACGACGCTCATTACCTCTAATGGGCGCGACGGTGAAGTCTATGGAATTGAAGCTGAAGCTAGTTATCACTTGAACGACCAGTGGACACTCTCGGGTCATGCCTCATGGCAAGAAGGTTACACAGAATCGAACGCATTCGTCGGTGGACCCCAAAACCGTGGGTATCTTTCACGCATAGCACCCCTGATGGGAAGTGTGGCCCTGCGCTGGACTCATCCTAACGAGAAATTGTGGATTGAAGGTCGCCTGACCGCTGCCGCCACAGCGGATAAACTTGCTGCCAATGATAAAGGCGACACCCAACGTATTCCGATAGGTGGCACACCTTCATACGTGACAGCTTCCATCCAGGCAGGATGGCAAGCGCGAGAAGATCTGAGTCTTACTCTGGCATTAGAAAACATGACTAACGAGGACTATCGTATTCACGGTAGTGGTCAGAATGAGCCCGGATTTAATGCTATTTTAGGTGTGATGCTTGACTTTTAGGATGCTGGTTATTTCTACTGTCTCAGATATGCTCCTGTGTCACCGCCTTTTGTTAGCATAATACTACTGCCACCGTAACGATGTGTGATGACCGCGTCAGCTATGACCTTGATGTTATAGACGATTCCCAGCTTTGAAATTGGGCGCCGTACGTGGGGGTAATTCATCCCTCTTGGTGGCACATTAAAAAGCGTGGACGGGCGCCAATAGAACTTGGGCCTGTGTATTGTTTGTTAGGGTTCGCTGTTACGAGGCTTTTTGTTGTATTACTACTTTGCCTTTCTCTTCGCTTTTCTCTCCCTAGCCTTTCTGAGCCGCTCTTCTCTTAGTTTAAGATTCGGCATTTTCATGGGTCGGTATTTTAGTAGGTCTGGAGTCGGGAGTAAGACAGGTTTGCCTTTAACTGGGCGGTCAAGATTTTCGTTGAGTTGGGCCTCGGTGATAGGCCTGGAAGAGACGCCGTCCGCAGGGACCTCAGCGCGTGCGAGCCATACTATCGCGTTCAATACTAATTTGCGAAAGTCATTGATTGCCCAGTTGCGATGGTAGTGCCCTCCTACAAATCCAACACCTCGACCGCCGTTCTTGGGATCTCGGCACCACATCAATGCTTGTTTCGTCCCCATGGTGCGTTCACCGTGTTCGTTCCAAAGGTTGATGTAGCGAACAATTTTTTCCTGAGTAGGAACGGACGTGGCTAGAGCATGGCAGCAGTTGCATTCTTGCTTGGTAGGAAAACGCATGTTCCAGTAGTATTCATCGAACGATTTAAAACCGGGTGTGACGCCATTGCCAACCGGGTGGTTTTCCTTTGGGGTGATATCGGCAATCCAGTGTGGGTTCACCGACCAGCCGGTTTCCATGTAGCCACCGATCCATGGGCTGAAATATTTTTTGCCAATTTCTTTGGATGGATGCACGCCGTAGTGCATGAACATAATGCTCATGCCCGCTTTGACTTTTTGATCGAGGAATTCGTATTTCCCCCCGAATTGCCCACCAGCGTCGGCATAAATGATACAGGCATCTACATTGTTAAAAATTGATTCGTCTTTTGGCCAACCGTAGTGATGAACCTTAGCTGCTATATCGAGTCCGCTTTCATTGAGCGCTTTGGCCAAGAGCATACAGCCTGCCCGGAATTCGTGTTCGCCATTGGCGTGGCTGGGAGCTCCCGCGATGAACAGGATGTTTTTTTTAGCGAGAGCAGGCGTTAGTAGAAATATGAGGAGTGCAGTGATTCGGACTAATTGCATAGTAAAGTGATGATGGATAATGAGGTTGTTATTACGATGAAAAAAAGGGCGTCTTGCATTAATTATCTGTATCCTATAAAGGTATATAATCATAAATGAACGTGCTAAAAAAAAGATGAATCACCAATTTTTTTTCAAATGGGTCATGTTAATGATGTCTTTCTCGATCCAGCTTCTAGACGGAGCAGAGCAATTTTCAAAGTTCCCGGAATATCAAAAAGGAATTGCACGCTCTCTCAAGCAGGCGGGTTCAAACCGTGCAGAGCTTATCAAGGCACTGAGGCATGCTCCCACGGAACAAACCAAAGGTATGCAATTTTTGATTGCCTACATGCCTGGGCATGATTGTAAGTTATTAAAGGCTGAATTCCTTCTCAGTAACGTGGCATGGGCATATAAGGCACGAAATACCTATTCTTGGGCAAAGAAGGTGCCTGAAGATATATTTTTAAATGATATTCTACCATACGCTGCATTGAATGAGCGCCGTGATAATTGGCGGGAAGATTTTTACAAACGATTTAGCAAACACGTCATCAACGCTAAAACTCAAATAGAGGCAATTAAGGCGGTTAATAATGCGATCATGAGAGAGGTAAAGGTCAAGTATAGCACAAAAAGAAAAAAGCCAGATCAGTCGCCCTACGAGTCTATGGAACAGGGGCGGGCAAGTTGTACGGGATTATCTATTTTGCTGAATAGTGCTTTTCGTGCTGTAGGTATACCATCTCGTGTGGTGGGTATTCCCATGTGGACTACGAAGCGGGGTAATCACAATTGGGTGGAGGTGTGGACTACTGAGCAAAAGAGGTGGCAATTTACCGAATATTATCCTGACAAGAATGGCCTTGATCATGGGTGGTTGCTTGGTGATGCGGCCAAAGCAAATGAGCATAGTTATTATCACAGTATTTACAGCAGTTCTTGGAAATCGACAGGTCATCACTTCCCACTTGTCTGGGACATGCATCGAAAAGATGTGCCTGCAGTTAATGTCACTCGCCGCTATGTTATGTTGGGTGGTGGTATTGGGGGTGAGAGCGCCTGCGAGCTTCGAATTCAATATTTGATAGGTAATAAACGCATGGTGGTGCCTGTTTCTGTCTATCAGGGAGACGTTAAACTGATGGTGGGGGAATCTCCCATGCCCACTGATGACATGAATCGCTATTTCTCAGTCAGAGTTAAAATGGGACAAATCTATCAGATTGCGTGGAAAGACCCCAAGACTGGAAAAGCTAAAAGATTACAGGTAACTACTCCCAAAGATAAAGCCTGGTTAGTGGTGACACTAGAGTAGGAATTGATGGTATGGGTATAAAAAACAGGCGACCGGTTAGGGACGCCTGATTGAAAGATATCATGAAATATAACTACGGAAGGTTGGGTAATTCGATGAAGCCTTCTAGTTTGCGGATCCGCGTTGGGTGCCGCATCTTACGCAGGGCCTTGGCTTCGAT
>JABHEX010000286.1 GCA_018676385.1 Akkermansiaceae bacterium | reverse complement strand
TGTCTGCCTGGTAACCAATGATTTTGGTTCCCTTGGTGTAGGAGCGATACTGGATGCCGGAGTTAATCAGTCCGGTTTTGTGATCGCCGGTGATGCGGAATAGACAGCGGAATTCGAAATCGCCGTATTCCTTTTCGGTGCCGAGGTAGGTGTTGGCGCGGACTTTGTTTTTCCCGTCGCCAGCGGTGATGGCTCCATCGACGACCGACCACATCTTGGCGTTGGCTGGGTTGACGGCTTTCCAGCCGGTGAGAGTTTTGCCGTCGAAGATTGAGACAGCCTTGGCGGGTTCCTGGGCGGTAAGTGGGAGAGTTAGTAGTGCGAATAGTAATATAGCTTTCATGGATTTGTGAGGTTAGTTGTTTACATCAAAATCAAACACAACGACGCGTTCGAGGCAGGGCACGACGACTTCTTTAACCTCCTCATGAATCGGGTGCGGCAGGTAAGCATCACGTGATTCGGGGGAATCGAAGGTCATGATGAATCCATGGGTGAATTCCTCATTAAGCCCCTCATCGGATTTGTATGGGCCGTGCTCCATGGACATCAGACCAGGAATCTGTCCAACCATATCCTGCATGGTTGTAAAACAATGATCGATTTGCTCTGGGCTGATTTCTGGTTTGAATTGGAATACTCCGAAGTGTCTGGTCATAGTTCGCATAAGCTAAACCTCATTACGCTGAGAGGAAAGAGGCTATTTCCACATTATGATGCGTATTTTCCACAAAGTGAAACAACTACTTTTGGATGAACACGAAGACGCCTTTTTTGTTTCCCACAACGATGTCCATTTTGCCATCGCCATTGAGATCGCCGGTGGAGATTTGGCGGCCGACGCCGGAGTTGTTGTCGATTTGGTAGGGCATCAGTTCGGTGGTGCCATCTTTATGGCGGGTAGTCTTGAACCAGTAGAGCACGGCGGGTTGTTCGGCACCGGGGTCCCGTCCGTTATGAGCATAGAAGCATTTGCCGGTAACGATGTCCTTGATGCCGTCACCATCAATGTCGGCGCAGGACATGGCGTGGGGTTGGCTGAAACAAACACCATAGGGGTTACCCTCTGGTTTGTCGGTCATGACGGTATGTTTTATGAAGGTAATTTTGGCACCATCCCTCACCTGCTGATACCAAGCCATACCCCATGAGTGGGCGTTAAGGGCGGTGACGACGTCGTTGAGGCCGTCTCCATTGATATCGTAGGAAAACATCTGAGCGCCTCCTTGCTGGGGGGCGAATGGGAAAGGGTGGAATTTCCAATGAGTCTTACGATCCCAGTTGTTAGGTTGCTGCCACCAGCCACGTTTTTCGAGAATATCAGGGAGCTTGTCTCCGTTGATGTCGCCTGCGCCGAGACCGTAGGTGTAGATTTGAAGGCCGCCGTCTTTGTGTGAGATGTTATAAACTTTCCACGGCTTGGTCGGATCAGAATCGGGTTCTGCGAGGGTGATGTGGTTTCTGCTGTAGGCGAGCAATTGTTTGGCCTTCCCTAACACATTCACATACTGAGGCGACTCATTACAGATGTGATCCTGAGCTTTGCAGTGCGTGCATTGGTGTTTTTGGTTGTTAGCGGGGAGGGGTTTGAGGCCGGGGTTGATGGCGAGGTGGGCGGGTTGACCCGGGAGGCCGACTTTTAAAATGTCAGTCCACTTGTCCTTGGTAATGAGGTCGGGGAAGGTGAAGAAATTGCTTGAGTAAGCCGACATGCCGGGGCCTTTGATAGGGTAGATTTTGACTGGGGCGTAGGCGTGGGATTTTTTGAAGTCGGGTCCCTGCCACCAGAGTGGGCCGGCAATGACGTCGGGTTTGCCATCGGCATTCACATCGCCGATGGAGGCTCCCTCAGTGATATACTTGTCAAAGAGCTGGATTTTTTTAAACCCGACAGTGGTGGCTGGAAGCTTTTTGGTTGGCGATGTTTTTTTGACGGAAAGAAGATACTCCGCGATGAGCTGAAGCGAGTGGTCATCCATGTGGTTGAACGCGGGCATGGCGGGGTAGTTGGCCCGTTTTTTGCCGGGTTTTTTGATCCATTGGATGATGTCGTTTTTGTTGGTGTAAACTTTGGCGATTTCCTCGAGTGATGGTCCGGGTTGGGTCTTTCCGGGTGCGTGGCAAGCGGCGCAGATCATGAAGGCGGCCTTGCCTTGGGTGATGCGAGCGGCGGGTGTGTCT
>JABHEX010000285.1 GCA_018676385.1 Akkermansiaceae bacterium | reverse complement strand
GGCCTGGATATACTTGCCAATACGTTTGCCCGCAAATGGTTCCACACGGTTACCCCGAATCGCCTTGATTAGATCTCCGAGCGGTGTGCCTCGGGCTGTCGACTCACCTGTGCTTTCTGCCCACCGCTCAATGCGTGCAATGGATAAAAAGCCAGCCCTAACACTGTCGGCTAGGTCATTCAAAGAATATGCAGTATCATCAGCCCAATCCATCACCTGGCACTCAATCGATTTAAATCCATCCCTCACCTTTCCCGGAGTATATTCTACGGGGAAATCATTACCTCCCATCGCCCAGTCAAGATAGTTTGATTGCTCATTATAAATGAAATGGTTTTCAGGCAATGCATCATCAGTCCGCAATTCACCCCAGAGTGTCTTGTATTTCAGCACACCATCCAGAAATGCACGAGTCGGATCCATACCTGAATTTTTCACAGAAAATATTCGCTCTGTAAGTAGTCGAAGCGTCTGTGCATTACCCTCAAATCCTCCGAACCTTCGCATTAGATAATTTAAACTACGCTCACCAGCGTGACCAAACGGTGGATGCCCAAGATCATGAGATAGACACACCACTTCAACTAGTTCAGGATCTATGAAATAGTCTTCCCCTAAAACTTCCGAGCTTTGTTTTAGCCAGTGACAGATCGAACGCCCAATTTGCGCCACCTCCAACGAATGAGTCAGTCTGGTGCGGTAAAAATCATACTCCCCACTCCAAAATACCTGCGTCTTACTTTGCAAGCGACGAAACGCTGGAGTGTGTAAAACACGATCACGGTCGATCTGAAATGGAGACCGAAAATCTTCACTCGACTCATGTCCAGAAACTCGCTCAGTATCAAAAGCGTTATAAAATGTATTCATCGTTGTGATCATTGTTAATTGTCTGTTTCTAATTATCAATTACAATCAAACCATCTCTCGCGCGCTGAGATATGCATTAGCGAGCGCCACCGGTAAATCATTTGAGAGAGAATCAATAGTGAAAATACCGTGCTGACGAAGTTCAATGAGCAGTCTTGCCCTCTCCTCCAGATACATTGCAGCAGCACCGACCTCAAGCGCTTCGTCTAATGATGCAGACGGTTTTTTCATACGATCCTCAACAGATTGTTCACGTAAATTGGCGAGAATCGTAACGTGACGACGGCGAACCATACGTAGTGGCTCAATCAGCTGGTTCCCATCTTCACCACGTACATTACTAAGCATCACCACCAGCGCACGACGTCGCTGGCGGGTCAAAAGCCTCTCAGCCGCCTCAGTAAAATCACTAGGCGAGTTCGATGTTTCGTAATTATAAAGATGATTCAGAATGGTGGTCATTGATTGCACACCCCTCACCGGTGCCAGCCATCGATCAGCTCCGCCCACACCAATGATACCTACGTGGTCGCCTTGACGCAGAGCTGTGTAGGCTAACAGAAGCATGGCATTCAGACAATGGTCAAACTGAGTCACGCCACCATCAAGAGCACGCATGCGCCGGCCGCAGTCGACGGCGAGAACCACCGTTTGGTCACGCTGTTCTTGGTAATCTCGTGTGATCAGCTCGAGGCGTTTCGACGTGGCTTTCCAATCAATCTGCGAAAGCATATCCCCGATCTGATACTCGCGTAGCTGATGGAATTCACGACTGAGTCCAGTACGGTTTTTTTTGATAATCCCCATTTGCTCGGTGCAATTTTCCATAGCTAACAAGGCATATCGAAGCACTGGCTCGTAATTCGGGTAGACGCGAGTAGATTGAATTTCTCCACCACGCACACGCTTGGACCAGAGACACAGAGGGGAAAAAATCCTCAGGTGCGCCAAATCAAAATCCTTCATACCTCGCTCGCTAATAGTGACCGGGTAGTCGATTCGCATGAACCCCTTACGCGGAAGTTTTCCTTTCCAGGGAAGCTCGTCGCTTTCAGCATCCCCAGGAATACCATCGTAGCAGAGGACACAGATCCGCATTTTAGAGCGATTCCTCAGGGTCACAGGAACCAGTTGTTCAACCCCCATGGCGAATCTACTCGGCAGCTTCCGTTCAACCACGGGGGCGGGTAGCGATAATGCCGCAATAAAATCCACCAGCACAAAAACAGCTGCCACGCTACCTCCCCATAGCCAAATCACCTGCCAAGCAGGAATCAAACTGGCACAAAACCCAAGAACTGCCCACGCGAGCGTTACCAGAATCAATATGCGGGTAGGTTGCACGGCGCTGTGTGATTAAATACGTGGAGCTTCTACGCCGCTTGCGATTTCAGCGAGCGCATCGTCAATTTTCTGTCCACTAATAGCAAGTTCTGGTGCTAGTTGCACACGGTGGCGCAGGACTGGCAAACAGGCCGACTTAACATCATCCGGTGTAACAAAATCGCGTCCATTCATCAACGCGTATGCCTTTCCGACTTGAATCAAACTAATACCCCCGCGCGTTCCTGCACCCAAGCTAATACCCTGGGCCTCACGGGTAGCGCGACAGATATTTACCGCGTAGCGCACCACTTCCGGCACAGCATTGACCGCTGCGCACTGTTGCTGCGCCCGAATGATTGTTTGGGGATCACACACCTGACTCAGAGATGCGGCATTCAAGCCCTTAGCCCCAGCAGAGGCAGTCACCTGCGTCACAACCTGCTCCTCGCTCATTTGATCTGGATAATCAATGATCACCTTCATCAGGAAACGGTCAAGCTGAGCCTCAGGCAGCGGATAAGTCCCCTCTTGTTCGATAGGGTTTTGCGTCGCTAGCGTCATGAATGGCGGCTCGAGCTTCAGACTCTCACCATCGATGGTCACCTGTTGTTCCTGCATCACTTCTAACAATGACGCCTGAGTTTTAGCCGGTGCGCGGTTTATTTCATCCGCTAACAAGAGATTAGTAAACACCGGGCCACGACGCATCTGAAACGTTTGACTCTTCATATCAAACAGAGTGAACCCAGTCACATCAGTCGGCATGAGATCGGGTGTAAATTGAATACGCCCAAAGTTTCCGCCAAAGGTATTAGCCAGTGCAAGAACTAGGTGAGTTTTGCCCAATCCAGGTTTCCCCTCAAGAAGCACATGCCCCCCGGATAATAGCGCGGCAAGAATCTGTCTGACAACATCGTCCTGCCCAAAAAAAACCTTGCGGAGTTCACCATACATTTGCTGACACAGCACTCCGGCTGATGATACTTCGGTGGACACCTCCTCAGGTGCATCGGGTTCTGTATGCGAGTAGCTTTCTTCCATCATGTTATTTTTATTGTTAGTTAATTTGCTGATAAATTTTCTGCAGATTTCGGGTGACGCGCACCATTGTTCCTGGCTCGCGCACCTCGTTGCGTGTCATTGCCTCAATCACCTGCTCCATAGTCAACCCAGTAGTTTCTGCTAACTGTTCGAAGATCCCTTCATGATGTTCGCCAGATATCAAGGCAAGTCTACATTGGATAGTACGGCGCATTGCACCGAGCATCGCATCGTCACGTTTATTCTGCCAAAGGAAACGACCAATACCACGCACCTGTCCGAGATACTCGCGCATGTGGCTATCTGGAATATCCTGTTGCGGTCCAAAACGAGGCAGGTTTTTCCATAGCCAAAAAACAATTGCCACGGCAACGGCAATCACTGCCATCCAGAAATATCGCCAGACGAGGGATAGAAAACTTGCACTCGTGCCATTAGCAAAGAGGATGACACCGGAGCGTGAGAGTTGCGTTAAGTCGATGAGCAGTTGTGCGTGGTCTGCCTGCCCGATGTATCGGTTCCGCAGCGGCAGTGCATCGCTAAGCACAGTCACCCTTCCCATTCCATGCTTTAGACTAAGGAAACGGTGTTTATTTTTAGAAGGTTCATCATCGGAACCCATATCACCTGTGTTGCGCACATCATAAATGAGCCCTTTGTCTCCCCTATGGTGGATCTTGAGCTTCTTATTTATTAGAGTAATCTCTGAAACCTCCGATCCCAGCAGCACGCGATTTTCTTCTTCCATCGACTCCCAGTCATCCCGACTCATACTGACGAGCACGGAATTTTCCGGCTCGGTATTCCAGTCCACTACTTCCACGCCCAGTTGCTCAAATAAGTATAGCATACCAGATGACTCTTCATCAAACATCGACCAGGATGACGCCTTTATCTGGAAATCATTTCCGGATCTTTCACCCCCCGAAATCATAAACACAAGGTGACCTCCCTGCTCAACCCAATCCATCAATCGTTTGGCGCGCCCCAGGGTATTCATTGACGAGGGGGAGAGAAAAATGGTCGAGGTTCCGTAGTCCAAGTCCCCCAATCCACTGCGCTGGTCAACTTCGTGATTGTATTTCTCCAACAATCGCTTGGCGGCAAGAAAAGCATTGGATCTAGCCTCACCCTTGTATCCTGTAGTACGGCGCTTCTGTTCTGTTTCACCACAACTGCAGAGAAGCAACGCCGAAACTATCGTAAGGATCACAAATAAGCCACGGTTCATTGTCGCCCCCTTTCCTGTTTCACATTAGAAAATGGCCAGTTGTCACAAAGTGTCACCATCGTATGATTATCAGGCTGCTGCTTGCCATAAGCAGCTAGAATCCAAGCATCGGTTAAAGAGGAGAAATAATCAGCATATTGATGCTGCCCAAGCGCCTCAACTCGTCTTAGGCAGTCGCCCTCAGTATCACTCTCCTCAATGGAAAGCTGATCCCGAAAAACGAACCAAGTGATCGACCCACGATAGAGTAAACTGAGAGCGAGCTTGTAGTCACCCTGCCCCCATGTCTCCCGCGCAGCTGCCACAACATCATCGGGTAGTGACTCAGGAGCCACATCCATTCCCATTATCTCGTGAGTCTTTGCATCTTGAGAATCACGAATGAGCGTGGCACTAGAAGAGAAAACATGTCTGTTTTTTACTATCAGCCAAATCAATCCAGCGATGATGGCCATCAAAACAAGATAAAACATTATCGTTCCAACAACCCCCATAAAAGACGGTATTCCTAGACCGCTGAAAAACTCACCCAACCAGCTAGACGAATCACTATTAGTTTCTTTCGGCACTTCTACGATACGGTCATAGACAGTAAAGTCATCCGCAGCAAGAATCTCTGAAATGTCTTCCTGAAGCACACCCTTCGCCTGCGTATTGGGTGCAAATACCATCATAGCCAAACCCATCAGAACTGTGAGAAGAATACTCGAATGCATTCCGCTCAATTTACTTTCCCGCTTTTTACGAAGTCGCGCGCCCAGGCGTTTGAATGCCAATTCGATATCCCACCCCTCTGTTAGAGTTCGGCTATTTACGTAAAGGGCGAACCCAGAGCTCACGTAAAACGGCTCCATCAGCATAAAGGAGAGCAACCGCACCAGCGCGATAGTCCATAGCAGGCCACCAGCCATTTCTGTCCAATCGTAATAGGAAAATAAGTCTCCGATACTATCAAACCATCGATCACTCACATCACTTGGCACCATCCAGATGACCAACATAACCAAGCTAATACCAGCAACAAACTCTAACAAAATAGCCACGAGCGTCGCAGATACAGCACCCTCACCCCCATTCCTTTCCAAAAGATTGACCCGCTGCCTGTAAGCTGGACCTTTAAGCCCCTCCAATTCGGAGATCGGCATACTAAGGCCACGTGAAGGAGAAAACCTACCAACCACGAGCGCAAACCAAAGTCTGCCCACAAGCAGCTTTGGCCAGGCTTTAACTACTTCTTTCATCTTAGGAACCGCACCAAAAAGCGCGCGACTAACCACCATCAGCGGCACGCGGTCATAGATCGGCTTCAGCCACCAAGTGCAAACGATAAACCAAAATGGATGATTCCTGAGTAATAAGGCTAGCAGAATCCAAAGTGGCACAATAGTGATTACCCATGCTTTCCAAATGGCACCAATATGCCTGGAGGCGAGTGCACAGCCGAGATCGATCGACTCCCAACGCACACGTGGGCGAATTTCAGCTGTGACATCCTCAAGCTTCAATAGAACTCCTCTCTTTTTTGGCTGACCTCACAGAAATATGCTTACCAGCAAGGCCAAGGTAAAAAATACACACAAGCCAGAGTGCGATACCAACGCTGTATTTTGCCATCGGAGGCATTGCCTGTGCCGACCAGAAACCCTCGATCGCAGCAGCAATAAAAGTCATGATCGCTGCACCAAAAATTAACGGTAACGACCTCTTACCCGCATCCATAAGCGAGCGACGCAGAGTTTTTCTCCCCGGATTGAGTAATCCCAGCCCGATACGCATACCCGCCATCCCAGCGATAACCATTGCAATTAGCTCAAACGACGAGTGCCCTGCAACAAAGGTATAAAATGCTTCGGTACTACATGCCACATGAATATATGCGACCACGGCGCCAAAAAACACACCATTATAGATCAAAAAGAATAATGTGCCCAAACAAGCGATTATTCCGCCAGCATAAATTCTGAAATCAATGCCTATATTGTTCCAAATGTAGTGACAGAACATCATGAAATTTGAGCCGTATGCATCTCGCAAGTTCGATATTTGATCGTCAGGACTCCCATACATCATATCCAGATCTCCCATCATATCCGCCCCCAAGACAGCCTCAATCCAAGAGAAATCCGGCCAGTAAAACCCCGCCAACGCAACCCCGACCAACGGCAGGATAAATGCAAGTGTGCAGACAATTAACAAGCGCCACTCGGCGCGTACCGCCACGGGGAAATCAATCAACACGAACCGAAACAATTTATCCCAAGTACCCCCAGCCCTGCGATGAATTTGTTTGTGCCCACGGATCACAAGACCATTGAGCCTCTCATTCATCAGCACGCCATACATTCGATGACGTGCCAGAGCAAGATCGGTGCACACCTCCCGAAACATAGTAGGTATTCGCGAAACATCTTGCGCCTGCTGGCCCTGTTTCTCAAGCTTCGCCAGCGCCTCTTCATACTCAGTCCATCGAGCATGATTTTTTTCTTCAAATTCTTTCCCCTGCATTGCCTCGAATCCAATCTAATGTTTCTCTCCCAGCCACTGCGCAATACCCAACAGCCGAGACATTCCAGCTTGCCCCGTTCTCCCAGTGAGCTCCTGAGCATGATCAGCAAGCTCTATTCTTCTGGCCTCCGACCACATACCGCCTCGCTCCCGAAATGCCAACAAGGCCGCTTGCTCCTCACGCGTCAGCACCACTCCCGGAGAGCTACTTTCCAATGCTGGAGGCAAAGAAGCAAGGTGCATAAGAGGCAAGCGATCATAAACCACCACCGTATTGGCAAGCAGATCACCAAGCCGCTGAAACCTCCGATTCATTAGAGTGCTGAGTAGCCCAAAACCATATGTGGGGATTGGCATCCCATCGGCAAATCTCAGCATATTTCTAATGAACGACTGCCCAAAAGTAATCGGCGCTCCCGATGTATCCACCACACGTAATCCCATCACACGCTTACCCGGAGACGCACCTCTTTTACCAGCTTCGAACACAACGTAATAAAAAAAAACCAACACAAACATTATCAACATACTCAGTCCCTGTGCCACATTTCCACCCACAATTAGAGAAAATAGCATAATCAGAAAGTATGCCACCACACAGACCCCAATCCTAATTAGAAAATCGATCAAGTAAGCAAGTACACGCACGTATGGCCCAGCCGCGCGCAGGTGAATCTCCACACCTTCAGCCAGCTCAATGCTTTGCAAGGTATCAATACGATCAACGGGACATCCGTTTATAGTAGCCATCAGTCAGAGAAATTATTTACAGCGCCAGCATGAGAAGCTTATCGTTCTCAAACTATCAAGACATTTACCAAGGTAAAGCGGGAATAAAGATCACGGATCGTGTTTTGATGCTAATGACCGAAAGCCCTACCCTCCTACCTATTACGGACTATCGCCGCCATGCGGCCTATCAGCCGAGAGTGCTCAAGCGGTAGACCGTGCACTTCACGCCTTGGCTACCCTTTTTCTCTATACGATCCACGCGTGTTCCAAGCGCCTGCTCAATCATTCTTAGCTCAACGGAAATTAATGAAGGATATTTGGAAAAAATCCGATACATGGGATGGTGATACTCCTCGATCACGAACCCTTCCTCTGGTGAGTAATGGCAATGGCAAAAATGCCCTTCTTTTGCACGCGCATCAGCAAATCTAGTCGATTTTTCGACCAATGACTTACCTGCACTAACCAACTTTATCCAGTGATCACGCCTCTGCTCAAAATAATGATAAAGCAACTTCTCCGGTGCCACCTGACCAAAAGCAGTCTTAACTCCATCAAGCAAATCAAGAACCAGATCAGGCCCACCCTCAGGAAACAGCGCATCACATTTGCGCGTCAATTTGTAAAGCTTCTGTGGCCTGCCAACCTCAACACGTGGCACACGCCACACCTTAAGATAACCCAACTCATCAAGCTTCACACAGTGCTGCTTAACACCCATATAACTCATACCAAGCAGTTGCGCCAATTGCGGAATGGCTAACCCGCCGGACCGCTTGAGCTCACCAATGATGCCGAGGCAACTTGGCTTGCAAATATCGCGCATGATTTCAGAAAACACAAAAGGAGTCTATATACCATAATCTCAAACACCAAACTCCAAATTCGTGACAAGGTCATTTTTTGACAAAATGAGTAATATCCTCTAGCGTGATGAGGACATGTCCGACATCGTTTTCAAATCACACGCACCAGGCTTCTGGCCCAACGATACCCCTGATCAGTGGAACAATCATATCTGGCAGTTGAAAAACAGGATCACTTCGCTGAGCGCGTTAGAACAACACATAGAATTGTGTGAAGAAGAACGTGCCGGTGTATTACTCTCAGGTAACAAGCTTGCCATGGCAATCACGCCACACTTTTTTAACCTCATCGATAAAAATGACCCCGATTGCCCAATCCGCCGGCAAGTCATCCCACGCATCGAAGAAACACTAACAGATCCCGCAGAAATGTCAGACCCCTGCGGTGAAGACTCCCACATGCCCGTACCCGGACTAGTGCACCGATACCCTGATAGAGTCCTGTTTCTTGTAACTGATCGCTGCGCCGCTTATTGTCGCTACTGCACACGAAGCCGTGTTGTATCCGGTGTTTCTGAACAAAAATTAGAAACCCAGTGGGAGGCTGCCTTTGATTATTTGGAAAAAACTCCCAGCGTACGTGATGTTCTAATTTCAGGCGGTGACGCTCTTTTATTCTCTGACGCTAGACTAGACCGGTTACTATCTAGGCTTCACGCAATCCCACACATCCAGTTTGTCAGAATTGGATCTCGTATTCCCATATTCTTGCCGCAGCGCATTACGCCCGAACTATGTGCTATACTCAAAAAATACCACCCTTTATTCATTTCCATTCACGCCAATCACCCCAAGGAGCTGACATCAGAAGTTCGTGATGCACTCGGTAGACTTGCAGACTCGGGAATCGTCATGGGAAATCAGAGTGTATTGCTCAGCGGCGTCAATGACTCAGTGGATATCCAAAAAGAACTCGTGCAAAAGCTGCTGATGTGCAGGGTGCGTCCTTATTACCTTTACCAATGCGACCTCATCGAGGGCTCATCTCATTTAAGAACAAGTCTTCAGAAAGGTATCGACATCATCGAGGGACTGCGGGGCCACACGTCAGGCTACGCCATCCCACAATTTGTGATCGATGGACCTGGTGGTGGCGGTAAGATCCCCATCAATCCTAATTACGTTATCAATCACGATGATGGCGGTATCACATTACGCAATTATGAAGGAAAAAGATTTCACTATCCTTCTGCATCGAGAGTCGATAGTCCAGAATACAGATAAAATGCATTTTTTTGACGCCTTGGCTTGACCTTGTTCTATGTTTATGGCTTTTTCCGCGCACGCCTTTTTGCGTAATGTGCACCCGTAGCTCAGCTGGATAGAGCGCCTGACTACGAATCAGGAGGCCAGGGGTTCGAATCCCTTCGGGTGTACCATTTATAACCAACCACATAGGTGCACTTGAGCACCTCCATTAGCGGGGTCTACACCAAAGTTTGGGGACGAGACATTTTTTTTGATAGTTGATATTGGGTTTAACCGCACTGAGCGATAACACGTAGGCGGTAGTTTTCGAAGTTTCTAAAGCCGTATGCACGGCGTTGGATGAGTTTCATCTTTCGATGGAAGCCCTCGGTGATGCCATCCCTATCGGCATTATTTGGTTCGACTCCATGGGCGGGCGTGGTATGGGATTGCGAAGGGATGAAGCTTAGGAGACGACGAGGACAGCTCTCTACATCTGACAACCGCAGGTGGCACGGGGAGATGGGGGCATGATGTGGAGCCTTGCGGAACATGATGACTCCATCGCGGGGCGGAGCGTGGTGGGGCGGAGCTGAGACCGCTCTGCGGACGAAGTGGAGCCAAGGGGCAGGTGTGATGCGTGGCGCGGAGCTTGTTGTTTTTGAATCTGACCGGAGGGAAGCTGCATCCGGACTGGCGCGGGGCGTGGCCGCTTACTTCGCACAACGCCGTGTAATGAGAGGTGGAGGACGATGCGGAAGCGGTGAGGAACGATCTGCTGGAGCTGCGTCCGGTGCCGCTGTGGAAGGGACCCCTTTGGGGAAGGCAGCCACAGCTACAGGCACCACCCCTCATTACACTGCTTTGTGCGAATGTCAGCCAAGCACGACGCGTGATCAGGCCGTTTGGTGGATGCCGGGTTCGGCGGCAGTTGATCGCCTCCCGCGACAGCGGCTAGTCTTTGCAGGTTAGCTTTTTCCTAACAATCTAACGACGATGCGTTTTTTCTATGCCTGACCCCATTCCATGACCCCATTCCACATCAAAGTACTACAGCTTTAGGTAGCCCGATCACATTGCACAGACTTGCTGTCGATGGGGATGTTCCTAGCTAAACTCTTCTACACCAATCTGCGGTTTACGTAGTGCTATGGTTGAATGTTGCTTGATAAACCGCTTGTTTCGGCTTCCCTCCCATTATTCTTGCTCTTACAATCACCTTAATCTAACATTTCAAGGATGAGTCACATGCTCCATTTGTTTTAAATTTTTGAAAAGGTTTTCTCTACGAGCAAACTCAAGGCTCGTGTCATTCACTTCTGGATTAAAATAATAGGAAAAGCGAACAGCTATCGCATTAGGGTCGTTTGATCCCGCCGCGACAAACATACCGCCTAAAATCCTACCATAATTCGCTTTAACTATTTCTTTGCCCCTGACCTCGCTACGCGCTCGGAAGACATAATTATGTAAAGGTGTATTTAGTTCATTTTTATCAGCAAATTTCCCGCGCATAATTTGAGAACTCTGAGTATACACATCTTCTAAAGGTGCCTTTTTAGCTGAAAGAAAAACGCTTCCCGGAATTTTTGTAGGATCTATCAATAATCCATCTTTTTTTCCTGAAAACCGAGCGGTAACAGTGCCTTTGTATCTAAACATATCTTTAAATGTTTTTTCAGCCAAGAAAAATACATCTGCTCGATTTCCTTTGCCATGTGGCTTCACCCAATCTCCAGCTTCAAAATCAAATCCATATTCTTCACCAAGAGCTGGAAATACCATATTTACCTTTTTGGCATACATCGCCACAGGCTTTACTATTTTACGAAGTATCAATTTATATTCGCCTTCCGTATCCTTTACCAAGGAATTCCCAAGCTGATGGCGGAAAAGACTTTTATAATATCCGGCTTTGCTAACCTCAAGTTCTATACGTAACTTCGGAGCTTCACTTTGGGAAACAAATACTCCATTTTGATCAGTTTCGCCATTTATTCTTGTTGGTGGACCATAGCCTATATAGCTAACCACAACTTCAGCATTTTCAACAGGTTTCCCGTCTTCCCCCACTACCTTGACTTGTAGTTCTTTGCCGCAAGCTACAGATAATGTACATATCATCATGGTGACTATTTTTACTAACATTTTCATTATTTTATTCATTAAGATTACCAAGTTCCATCATTCTCTCATACATAGGCCAAACATACGTAAACGCCATATCACGAAAATCAGAATGAATCCAATCAGGCCCGTACGTTGCATCATTTTCTTTCCAAAAAACTGCACCATATTGATCCCTATTTTTCAACTCCTCCTGCATATTAAAATCACGATCGCCAAGAGGGTGCTCTCTTAAAAGATCAACGGAATTCGGAGCAACCGCATAAGAGCTTGCAGGAATAGCTGAAGCCAATAAATTATACCTTACTTCTGGCAACGCTGCCACGGCACTTCCTGTGGACGCATCATAAAGTCCTGCATATTTAAATGGATCATAAAACGGCTTTGTCTTTAATGCAGCATCAGAAATATCGTTTAAATCCGCAGCTTCAGCAGGGGTGTATTTCCGCGAAAATGTCGGACCATTGGGATTTGTATCCCATTTATAATAACCATCAAGGGGCGGAGCTGCTGGAACATACTGTCCACTTACAAAATTAAACTCCCAGCCTCCATGCACATCATCGATTAAAGCTTCTGCTCCAATGTTTTGTCCTCCTTTGACAATTTCCTGGTTGATCCAAGCATGACG
>JABHEX010000284.1 GCA_018676385.1 Akkermansiaceae bacterium | reverse complement strand
TTTTCTCGTATTGGGTGACCATTCACCATGACAACGCGTTCCGCATCTAAAACGCTGAGATAGCCCTCGGCTGTCTGCGGGTTGTAATTGATACGAAGTATGACCCGTCGTGCCAGCCCCGGAGTGAGTAACACGTCTCCACGTTTGAGTGCGGACGAGTCATTGGACACAATACAGTCTTGCCCAGAGGCATTCATTTTGAAACGGTTTCCTGAGGCCATTGCTTGTTTGCGCAAATCTTCCAAGTGGGTGGGCGCACCATTTTCTAACAACAGCTTAGCCTGTACGGGCAGTTCGTGTATTTCACCCGGCACCATAGGTTTGCCGTCCGGTAAACGCAGGCTGGATTCAATGAGAGCCTTGACTTGCACATTGAACCCAAAGTCTAACTGCACGGCACTTTGGCGCGAACGTATGCGGTTAACCGTGAGTGAATTATTATCTTCATTCAGGTAGAGCGCTTGCCGATGTCCAGTGCGAGCACAGTTGAGGAAGAAAGAAATATCTTCTGCAGTGAGGACCCAGCCGGGTAGGGCGATACTTTGGTGCTTGCGCAGACGTATTAGTTGACCGCTCTGCAGCGAGCTACCACTGATCCAGATTGGATCAATACCAGTATTGCGGATCACGATCAGCTGTTTTGTGCGGTAGGCTGAAAAAGCAAACTTCTGATTTTGGTCAAGAATTTTTACGTCGGCATTGTCTGCATGACCAAATGTCACTTTATCAAACGGAAGTTTCACCGTGTGTGGCTCACCTTTCATCTCGCTCATGATGGCGGCACCGGCATCCTTTGCGTTAAGATTTTGCATCACTTTATTGAATGCTTGGCTGCCACGAAAAAACGATCCAGAGGCCCCGACGAGCAGGAAAAGTTGCAGTCCGAGGGAGGTTTTTTCGTCATCGTCCAAGGCATTCCGTAGGTTCTCTGCTACCTTTTCTGGAGCTCTCGGTATGGCTAGTGCACGGTGCAAGCGGCGGGCCAGCCACGAGTGGTCGGCTTCGGGAAATGTATGGCGTAACAGGTCGAGAGCAATTTCAGCTTCTGCGAGATCTACACGGCTATCCAGGGCTACGAATGAAGCAAAAATATCTACTAGTTCGCCAGCTCGCTCGATACCCTTGGGGGCAGGGGGCATCATCCTCCGAATCAGTGGAATATTTTCCAACCACCCGAATAGAGGGCGTTTGTTATTATTCTGTTCATCGATTACCCCTTCCACGCGATTATATTATCGGGAAATTCAATGAGCGCAAGCATCCTGCGATATGGTGTTTTTCGGAGAAAAATGCCACATTTTCTCTAAAAATAAGCGTTTTCTTTTTTCAAAGAGGGGCTAGCTTCTAGCGCGCCTAGTTCTTTGGCGCAATTAGACACAAATTATTATGGCCAATCAGCAACCACCAGAACCTCCATCATCACCTAGGAGCCGCAAAGATCAAGGAAACGCACCGAAGAGCGGTGGCCTCAACTGGCGTGTTATCATCTTGATGACAATAGCTCTTGGTATTCTCTTCGTTGCCTGGAATGCGGGTGGTTATGGTAAGGCCAAGAGGCTTACATACAACGAGTTTCGGGATTGGGTTGATTCCGGGAAAATCATCTCTGATCAAGATCTTCCTGAAAAAGGCGAAGTGATACCCAACAAGGAGCACAAGCTGACAAAAAGTGGTGAATCCAATGCTGTGCCGAAAATTACAGGTTTCTACTACAAGAATGATCCATGGGATAATGACACGGACAAGGCGGAGCAAAAGGAATTTCGTATTCCCATCAATGCTCAGTTGAATCTGGACGAATTGCAGGCAATTCAATCTCGCCATGCGATCCCACTGCGGATTGTAGAGGAAATGCCTGCAGTTGACGATCGTGAGTTGCTATCACTCCTTGATCTGCGACGTATTTTAGCGCGCCGCTCGGTGATCAAGAATGACCCGAATAGTGCGTTTGAGATCGTTTCATTAAACGGCTCAGATGATAAATATATACTGGGTAAACGCTATGTATTTCCTGTCAGAATGAGAGCCAAAGACCCCAGTGAACTAGCCAAGTTTGAAATTGATCTCAATCTGTTTGAAATTCCCGAATCCGATCGTCAGTTCGTCAATGCAATAGCGCCTTACAAGCAAGAAAGTGGTACGATGAGTTTTCTGCTGGTGCAGCTGTTGCCAATCATGCTTATCATTCTTGTGATATTTTTCTTGTTTCGCCATCAGATGAAGTCTGCGGGTAAAGGTGCCATGAGTTTTGGTAAATCCAAGGCACGCCTCTTGACCATGGATGGGAACAAAGTGACGTTCAACGATGTGGCAGGTATTGAGGAGGCAAAGGATGAGCTAGTGGAGGTTGTTGAGTATCTTCGTGACCCCAAGAAATTTCAAAAACTGGGAGGTAACTTACCCAAAGGTTTACTGATGGTTGGTCCTCCCGGAACTGGTAAGACGCTTCTTGCTCGTGCCATTGCAGGTGAGGCGGATGTCCCATTTTTCTCTATATCAGGATCTGACTTTGTCGAAATGTTCGTTGGTGTTGGTGCCAGCCGTGTGCGTGATATGTTCGAACAAGGGCAGAAAAATTCTCCTTGTTTGATATTTATTGATGAGATCGATGCCGTGGGTCGTCACCGTGGGCATGGTATGGGAGGAGGCCACGATGAACGTGAGCAAACGCTGAATGCGCTTCTTGTCGAGATGGATGGGTTTGATACTCGTACTGGTGTGATTATTATTGCGGCAACAAATAGACCTGATGTTCTTGATCCTGCGCTGTTGCGCCCTGGACGATTTGACCGTCAGGTAACTGTTGGGCTACCTGATGTCAATGGGCGTGAGCAAATCCTTGGAGTGCATGTTAAAAAAATAAAAATGGATCCTGATACTGATCTTAATGTCATTGCTCGTGGCACTCCTGGATTTTCTGGTGCGGAACTTGCCAATTTAATTAATGAGGCAGCACTGCTTGCTGCCCGTAAGAATCTCAAAGCGGTGACTCTCGCCGAGATGGAGGAAGCACGGGACAAGGTTCGTTGGGGACGAGAGCGGCGCAGTATGGCGCTCAGCGAGAAAGAGAAAGAAAACACGGCTTACCATGAGGCGGGCCATGCAATACTCAATGTCCTGTTGGATCATACTGATCCGCTTCACAAAGTCACTATTATACCACGTGGGCCATCGCTGGGATCGACAATGTTTTTGCCTGAGGAAGATAAGTTTACGTATCGGCAAAAGGAGTTGGTGGATCAGCTCGTCGTGGCTATGGGTGGTCGGGTGGCCGAGGAAATCACTTTTGGGAATGTAACTAACGGAGCTGTTGGAGACATTCGTATGGCTACAAATATCGCACGCAAGATGGTTTGTGAATGGGGAATGAGTGAAAAACTTGGCATGGTGGAATATGGGGAGAATCGTGGTGAGGTATTTGTTGCCCGTGATATGGGGTCAAACAAGACTTATTCGGAGGAGACCTCACGCCAGATCGATGCCGAGATCAAGAGCCTCATTGATGGTGCATACGGCCTAGCTAAGGAGATGCTCATCAAGCATAACGACAAGCTCAAGCTTCTTGCTGATGCTTTGTTAGAGTTCGAAACCCTCGATGCATCTCAGGTAGAAGATTTGCTCGAGCATGGGGCG
>JABHEX010000028.1 GCA_018676385.1 Akkermansiaceae bacterium | reverse complement strand
CTGATAGTTTCAAAAATTGGCGCGGCATGGCTAAATCCGGAGTGCGCCGCATTAAACGATCTGTCAGCATCGACATGTCAACCGTCGGATTTCTCGATAAGGAAACATTAGCCCAACTAAGCAGTATTACTCTAATCAAAGAATATCTTGCTGAAAAAACTAAGGAGATCGCTACTTGGAACGAGGAGAATGCCGACGCATCTAACAAGATTAACGCACGTGGCCTTTCCAACCTCGGAACCTTTCGCGCATACATTCGTGAGTATCTAAACAACCACCCAAAAATTTCAGAGAACGAAACATTACTTGTCAGACAACTCCAACCCACCGAACACGGTATTCCGATTGAAATTTATGTTTTCACCACCGATAACGCTTGGGTGAATTTTGAAGATATCCAGTCAGACATTTATGACCATTTCCTATCAGTCCTTCCTGAATTTGGGCTCAGAGCCTTTCAGTCGCCAAGCGACCACTCGTTTTTTCAAACTTCAAACTAACGTGAAACTCTACGACACTCTAACTAGAAATAACCGCGAGCTCTCACCCATTGATGGTGAAACGTTCCGTTTCTACTGCTGTGGCCCTACCGTTTACGGCCCAGCACATATTGGGAATTTCCGCACCTTCGTGATGCAAGATGTTTTTCGGAGAGTTCTGGAAACCGCTAACATGAAGACTCTTCATGTTAGAAACATCACTGATGTCGATGACAAAACGATTCGCGATGCCCAAGCTGCTGGCAAAAGCCTCAAGGAATTCACCGCTGGGTGGACTGAGAAATTCCATACCGACTGCACGGCACTGGGCTGCTTACCGCCACACATTGAGCCCAGTGCTCTGGCACATATCCCACAGCAGATCAAGATGATCGAGCAGCTGATTGAAAAAGGTCATGCCTACGCATCCGAGGACGGCTCGGTATACTTCAGTGTTTCCTCATTCCCCGATTATGGAAAACTATCTCACCTCGACACCCGCGAGCTGAAACTTGGCACAACCCAAAATCAACGTGCAGATGCCGATGAATATGAAAAAGATTCCATCGCAGATTTTGTGCTTTGGAAAACACGCAAAGCTGAAGATGGTGATAACTTCTGGGCATCTCCCTGGGGCGACGGTCGTCCCGGCTGGCATCTTGAATGCTCCGCAATGATCAAAGAATACCTGGGCAACGACTTTGATCTTCATGCTGGCGGTGAAGACCTCGTATTCCCACACCACGAGAATGAGATTGCCCAGAGCCAATGTTCCTGCGGTGGTGGATTTGCTGCCCACTGGTTCCACAGCACTCACCTGATGGTGGATGGTGGTAAGATGTCCAAATCGCTGGGCAACCTCTACACGATCGAAGACCTTAAAGATAAAGGCCACACCGCAATGGAAGTCCGCTACGTGCTCATCTCAGGCCACTATCGTAAGCAGCTCAACTTCACACTGGAATCACTGCATGCCGCAAAAGAAGCACTAGCAAAACTCGCTAAAGGACGCGAAACTCTGTCAATCGCCGCAGGCGATAGTTCAAATTCTAAACTCAACATTCTAAACTCAACATTCGCCGCCGCAATCAACTCACTCCACAACGATCTCAACACACCAGCAGCACTTGGCCATCTATTCTCGGGGCTCAAAACTGCGCAGAAACTCGAAGGCGATGAAGCCGCTGCAAACCTCGCGGCGTTTGATACCATTCTCGACGCCCTTGGCCTCAAGCTCCCCACCGAGGAAAAAACCTCTCACATCCCAGCAGAAATAACAGACCTCGCTGATCGCCGATGGCAGGCCAAACAAGATAAGGACTGGGCAACATCAGATCAACTCCGCGACGAACTCACCGCACTTGGTTGGACGATTAAGGACAACCAGGATGGCTACGATCTCGTTGCCAACTAAACTTTTCCAGCTTAGCATTTGCCACCCGCCAATCACAATTCACTACTCAAATGATCCGACCTCGCCGCAACCGAAAGTCTCCTGCTGTCCGTGCCCTCGTGAGCGAGACAACGCTCACAGCTTCTGACTTCATTTACCCGCTCTTTGTTCACGACAAGCAAACGGATGAGGCGATCGACTCCATGCCTGGCTGTATTCGGTGGTCAATCGAGGGTCTAGTTAAAGAAGCCGGGGAGGCCCACGCGCTTGGCATTTCCGCCGTGGTAGTTTTCCCAGCCATTGCAGACGACTTAAAAACGTCCGGTGCTGAAGAAAGCTACAACGACGATGGCCTAGTCCCGCGTGCGATTAAGGCACTGAAAGCCGCCCATCCCACTCTGTGCGTGATTACCGATGTGGCTCTCGATCCCTACAATGCAGATGGCCACGATGGATTGGTTCACAAAAACAACAACGGCGAGTTAGAAATCATCAATGATAAAACAGTGGAGGTCCTGTGCCAACAAGCTCTATGCCATGCCAAGGCGGGCGCAGATATGGTATCACCATCCGACATGATGGACGGACGAGTCGCTGCTATCCGAGCAACACTCGATTACGAAGGATATCAGAATGCCTCTATCATGGCATACACCGCCAAATACGCCTCTGCCTACTACGGTCCATTTCGAGGAGCACTCGAATCCACCCCGAAGGCAGGCGACAAAAAATCCTACCAAATGGATCCCGCCAACGCACGCGAAGCAATTCGTGAAACATTGTTAGACGAGGATGAAGGCGCTGACATCGTAATGGTCAAACCCGCTGGCCCATACCTCGATATCATCTCGCACGTCCGAGACACCACCACATTACCGGTAGCGGCGTATCAAGTCAGTGGGGAATACCTGATGATCAAGTCTGCAAGCAAAGACGGCTGGCTCGACGTAAAAGCCATCGTGTTAGAATCTCTCACGGGGATCAAAAGAGCGGGAGCAGACATCATAATCAGCTACTTCGCAAAGCAGGCTGCAGCATGGCTCTAACTTAGACTAGTATCAGCATCAGCGCTAAACCTAGCAGAATAACACCAAACGCTAGGTCAAACCAATGTGCTACTCGGAGGTAACGCTCACGTATCATCGGTATCTGCAGCACAAATACCCACACACACCAGAGGATCACTCCCTCAAATACGATCGTTGCCCACAAGATCAAAGACCAATGGTCAGGTGACTTTTGAATCGCCAGAAATGGAGCCGTCACTCCTGCAAGAAACACAGCAACTTTTGGATTAAGCAAGTTGCAGAAAAACCCACGTTTCCAGCTCAAGTATACAGATTCGCCTTCTCCTCTGGAATGACCTGCCAGTAAAGGTGATGACCGCAAACCACTCCTGATCAATTGGTATGCAAGCCACGTCAGATAGAGAGCTGCTGCGTATTTCATCACAATCACCAATTCTCCGCCTCGACTGTAAAGCACGGAGATACCGGTAACGGCAATGGCCGCATGCATTGCCAATCCACATGCGATCCCAACTGCTGTCCAGCAGCCCGCTGTTCTTCCTGACGCCAGAGCCGTGCGTGTTAGCAACACCATGTCCGGACCCGGGCTAAATTGCCCAAGTGCCATAACCCCAGCGAATACCAACCACTCATACATTACAAACCCATCAGTAATCTTTTCTCACAAACGAAAAACAAGCTAACCCAAGAATTACCACTTCAAAGGCAAACGAGGTGCCTAGTATATATAAATCGGAATGCCGGTTCTCGTGAGCATATTGGGCTTTTGCATTCTGAATTTCATTTGGAGCATAGTGCTCCATGTCTCCTGGAGGCTCCGCCAAGCTCCGCCCATTGATGACGATCTTGCGTTTAAGCAAAAACGTAACCTCTCTTGATTTGGGAAGTGGCGCCTCCACCGCTTTTACTATGTTATGAGCTTTCACCATCCCTGATTCGGGCTCTCGCTCTGTACCCATAACCTCACTCGTGCCTTCGCCAAAATCCATATCAACTCCCAATTTTGCCAGTGTATAAGTTGTAGTGTAAATCCAGCTTTCCGCTACCTGAACGCCCCAGCTCACACCCCACACAAGAAAGGCAACTAAAAGAGACAAAAGCGTTGAACGTGTCCACACCGACGTAAGGACCGCAGTGCAATAAATAAGACTGAATGAGAAAACGATCAGCCAAACAGCATGAAAAATACTAGGAACCCACTCCCCCGTACGAAAGCCTATTGCAAAGAAAACAATCAAACAAAAAGCCAACACCTGAGCACCTACAAATATTAGCCCGCCAATATACTTCGTGAAAAATAATGCTACACGACTCACAGGCTTTGATACGACAACATCAATTGATCCTGCTTTCATAAAATCAGGAAATACCGAACATACTGAAATAAGCCCCAAAGCAATGGCCATCCCCCCCAACCAAAACCGGACAAAAACACTAGAAAATAAAAGTAGATAGAGATGACTTGCTGACTCCTCATCGAAGAGGAAAAAATCACCTAGTTCAATAGACCATGCCCCAAAAAAGATCGTGATTTCACTTCGCCCAATAGAAATCGAGGCATAAATGACAGCAAGAAATACCGACAGACCAAGCGCAACCCAAAACAGTTTCTTGGCCATAAGTAAACGGTAAGAATCCCATAAAATAGTCAAAATT
>JABHEX010000283.1 GCA_018676385.1 Akkermansiaceae bacterium | reverse complement strand
TGAGAGCCGGCGGTAGCGAGCAATGGTATCAGCAAGGATTTTCTCATAGGCATGCCCTATGTGGGGTGAGCCGTTTGGGTAATCTATAGCAGTGGTGATGAAAAACATATCGAGCGGCAGGGGTTAGTGCAGCGGCATTTACTGATGCAGCGAACTAATTGTTTTGTGCGAATGTTCCGCTCACTTTGGCTTTTTGAAATTGGCTGTCTCTCCAGTTCATAAATGAGCGAACCATAAGTTCACCTTTTGAGCTGTCTACCATCGAATCTACCATATTTTTATTTTGCTCGGTGTCTTCAATCTCGCGATTTTCTACAAAGATGATTAGTGAGCGGTCGTTTTCATGAATGGCCTCTGAAACGTCTCCGATGTTTAGGCCGCTCGCTGTTTGGTGAAGTTGGCGGTAACTTGGCTCGTTCTTTGGTGCGATGCCATCGGCAGAGTAGGGTCCAATTTGAATGGGAGTGAATCCTAGTTCTTTAGCAGCAACATCGAATCCTTTACCGCTCTTCATGGATGCTAGGATTTTTACACGTGCTTCGTCTGCTGCATTTTTAACTTTTTTGGTAGCATTTTCTGAGATGAGCTGAGCTCGTGCCTTGGCGCGCGCTGCTGTGTAATCAAGCAGCACAGGTTCGATTATTTCATCAAGTCGGAAAATAATCCACCCTGTCTCACCGACGCGGAACGGTTTAGAGACCAAATCATAAGGATCACTTGTCATCGCCATTGAAAAGACCTCATCCAGTATGTTTCTTCCGCGGGCAGAGTTACCTCGGAGTGACAGATCCTTGAGTGCGGCAGGGGGGCTATCCTGCGTAAATAAGTCGGTTTTCTCAAGGGTTTGGTTGTATTCAGCGGAAATCGCTTCAAAATCAAGAGGTAGCTTGTCGTTAATCTTCTGCACGATTTTGTCGGAGATTGCTTCAACATCCCTCATCACTGCGATACGTGCTGCTTTTTTCTTTTCCTCAGCAGCTTTTTTGGCTTTTTCTTCAGCCTCCTTACGATTTTTTTCTTCATCGTTCTCTGCAGTTTCAGTTGCAGGTTTATCCTCTGAACTAGTTTTCTTATCTTCCTGCTTTGGGGTCTCGGGTTGGTCTAGAAGGATGTAAGAAATACGCCGTTGTTCCTTAGTTTTGTATGCATCTTGATGGACCTCCCAGTATACCTTGATTTCTTCTTCACTGGGGTTTTCTTTTTCGACAAAATCATCACGGTCGAGTGTGATGCGTGCTAGAGTTATACTTTGGTTACGTGCCTCTTGTTGGTCCTGCACGGCAGTGCGAGGCGCAGATAATCCACCTCCTACCAGTTGAATCAGTTTGTTGAGACAAATACTCTCGCGGACTATCTCCCGAAGATATTTCTCTGTCATGCCTAAACGACCCAGGCGCTTGTCCACAAATGCGTTGTATTCAAGGGCATTGTATTGACCGTTGGGCGCGAAACGCTGTGATGTTTTGAGCGATTGGGTTACTTCCTCTTCGCTAGCGTAGAGACCCATTTCGCTCATGGCGCGTTGAAGAGTTGCGCGGTTTGTTATGAAGCGGTTGAAATCTTGTTGGTCAAGATTTCTGCTCATGGTGACATAATAATTTGCGTATCCGTAGCGCATTAGCTGATTTGCCTGCATGAGCTGTTGAATATCCGGGGCAATGAGAAAATTAACATAGAAATGCAATCCAAGTTCACTAGAGAGCTGAAGTGTGCGATCGCCGCGGCGATAATATTCCTGCTCGTCGATAGACAACCCATAAACTTCTAAGACGGCAGGGCCGCTTCCGCCACCAGCACCAGAGCCACTGGTAGGTCCCATGGTAAAAAGAAATCCAGCGATGAGTAGCACGAAGACTATGATCATCAGGGCGGTGTATTTGCGCATGTTTTCAATCATGATAGAAATGTTGGTATGATTTACCGTCTCTGTAGAGAGGATAGGCGCGGGAACTTAGTGAGAGAATCACCGTGTAGCAACCCTAAAGCCTCATGTGATCCTCAAAAATTAGGCTCTGGTGTGAGTTGTTAAGGAAAAAGCGACGGATATTTACTTGGATGGCTGATTTTGAATCAAAAACCTACATAGTTGAAACCTTATTCATCATGTTGTTTTTTTATGGTATTTCGTAATGTTTGATAATTTAATTTGTCAGTTGTTCACAGGATAAGGTTTTCCCAGTAATTTCGGCTCTTTGTTTGTTATTTATTTGGTTGTCCCGACAATGTCATGTGGTGTGAGATCTGAAAAAATGGCGCACTTCATTGCGCAATCAGCTTGCTAGCGAGCGATTGCTTCGCTTCATTGGCGGCGATGAAAATTCTCGTAGTAGGCAAAGGAGGGCGTGAACACGCATTAATCACAGCATTAGACGAATCGCCAGTGGAGTCAGAGATCTATTGTTTCCCAGGTAGTGATGCTATTTCAACCCTAGCGCAGAGCGTTGAAGTAGATGGTTTGCATAGTCTGATCGACTGGATGAGCCTGAACAAAATTGATCTCTGTGTAGCTGGTGAAGAAAGTTATCTGGTGAAGGACGAGGGGCTGGCTAATCTCTGCGAAGAGGCAGGTATTCCATGTTGGGGGCCACACAAACAGTCGGCACAACTTGAGGCGAGCAAGGAGTTTGCTAAGGAGTTCATGCTCAAGCACGATATTCCAACTGGTGCAGCAACAGGATGTGCTGACATTGATGAAGCACGAGCTGCGATCAACGGTATATACCCGACTGTGCTGAAGTTCGATGGGCTTGCCGCCGGCAAGGGTGTAGCTGTTTGTGAGGATGAGGCAAGTGCCGAGGAATTTCTAAACGAGGTACTGGTTGAGCGTAAATTTGGAGAGGGTCGTCTTCTCGTAGAAGAGTGCCTAACAGGTCCTGAGGTGTCTATTTTTGCAGCTGTTTGTGATGAGCAGTACTTGGTCTTCACTCCGGCGCGCGACTACAAACGTATCGGGAATAATGATGAGGGGCCTAACACTGGTGGTATGGGGGCGGTGGCGAGTCGACAGTTAATCGATGCCGATACGCTTGCCTTGATTGAAAAAACTATTGTACAACCTACGTTAGACGGACTTATCAAAGATGGGTTGCCATACCGTGGTTATCTTTACTTTGGATTGATGATGACGCCTGAGGGCCCGAAAATTATTGAGTATAATTGTCGATTTGGAGATCCTGAATGTCAGGCAGTCATGCCGCTGGTGAACGGTGACATTGCATCGTTCTGTCTCGCAGCTGCAAAAGGTGAAATGAAGTCTGATTATCTCAGTTTTGATGAAGGATGGAGCGTCTGTCTAATTCTTGCCAGTGCTGGATACCCTGCGACCTCACACAATGGTGATGTCATTTCTGGGCTCGATGATTTGTCTAATGCTCGTGTCTACCACGCAGGAACCCGCCGCAATACTAGCGGAAACTGGGAAACAAACGGCGGTCGTGTTCTTGCCGTTGTAGCCGGTGGTGAAGATCGACTTACAGCTGTGGATGCTGCATATGGAGAGCTCAAGAAAATTAGCTTTGATGGAGCCCAGAAACGCACCGACATAGGACGGATGCATTTTTAGGATAGCCTAAAAAATGCCTTCTATAAATTCCTCTTTATCGAATCTCTTGAACTGCTCGGGCTCTTCGCCCAGGCCAATAAAGTGAGTTGGGATGTCTAGCTCTTGTTGAATTACAACCGACACGCCGCCTTTTCCTGAGCCATCCATTTTAGTAACGATCAATCCGTCTAATTTGAGTGCTTTGTTGAATTCCTTGGCTTGTGCCACAGCATTGCTTCCTGTGGTGGCATCTACAACTAATAGCTTTACGTGTGGTGCGTTTGTATCTTGCTTGCTGATAGTGCGTTCGATTTTCCCAAGTTCTTGCATTAAGTTATGCCGTGTGTGAATACGCCCTGCGGTGTCGCAAATAAGAAACTGTGTTCCGCTGTTGATTGCCTGCTGATGGGCGGTGTAGCAGACCGATGACGGGTCGGCATTATGTGCGCCCTTGACGACAGGGATATCTAGTCGTTCACCCCAGGTGGTGAGCTGATCAACAGCTGCTGCACGGAAAGTGTCTGCTGCTGCGAGCATTAC
>JABHEX010000282.1 GCA_018676385.1 Akkermansiaceae bacterium | reverse complement strand
GGCAAAGCCTGGCGAGTGGCGAGCTGTTGACTTTATGAAGGATCGAGTGTGTGGAGACAGTTTCATGGGCTTGGGGAAAGGAGATCAACTGAGTGTTTTTATGATCACAATGTAATCACAATATTCTAAATTTCTCCTAACCTCATCACGATGTCAAATGATCTGCAAATATTCCATTATCCAACCTATGTGATTATTGGAAAGGTTTGACGTATTTTTCCGTGAATGAATCTGATTAATGAGATGCTTGCTAAGAAGATGTTCGGCATGTCGTTAATGCATTAAGAATCAATCAATCATAGGTTTCATCTCAGTGTCCGGATCATTTTTGGCAACCGGATATTGGGCTCCTGCGTCTTCTAGGGCGGCGGACATGACCTTTACCATACGCTTAAGCTCCTCAGGATGCGTGTTGGCGAGGTTTTTGGATTCGGTGGGGTCCTTGGCAATGTTGAACAGTTCGTAGCGTTCTGCTTTTGCTTTGGTGTAGTGGTAAATCAGTTTCCAGTCACCCAGTCGATAAACGGTGTAATAGCTACTGCGGTGGCTGTGGGGGAAGTGCATGAGGAAATCACGTTTATCGCTGATGATTCCGCCCTTGAGTATGGGTGCAAGATTCTGGCCATCAATTTTGCCTTTATAACGGACTCCTGCGAGGTCGAGTAGGGTGGGGAAAATATCATGGATGGTACCCATCTCGGTGGTGATGGCACCGGCATTGATGGGTAGTTTTTTTTGGGGCGCGCTTGATGGGTTTGCCTTTGCCCAGGCGGCGATAAAGGGAACTCGCATACCACCTTCGTAGTGGGTGCCTTTTTTACCACGTAGCGGCGCGGAGCTGGCAACAGTGTGGACACCACCGAGCGGGGCGTCACCGCCGTTGTCACCTAGAAAAAGCACGAGGGTGTTGTCGGCCACTCCCAGAGTATCGAGCTGCTTAAGAATCGCGCCAACTGAGGTGTCCATACTTTCGATCATGGTAGCATAGGCTTTTGCTCTGTCTGGAACCTCGGCGTCTTGGTAGTTATTCGCGTATTCTTTGTTAGACATGAATGGCGCGTGGACAGCGTAGTAAGCCATGTAGGCAAAGAAGGGTTTGTCTTTTGTGACGGCATTTTTGATGGCGGTATTCATCTCGTGCGTGAGTGCATCTGTGAGGTAGATGTCTTTGCCGTGGTATTTTTTGAGATGTGGAACGGCGCGGCGTTTGTTGCCCTTGATCCAGCCGAAGCCGTCCATGCCGTAGTAGCTGCCAGGTTGGCCGTAGGAGCAACCGCCGATGTTGGTATTAAAACCAAAATTGTTGGGGAATTCGCCATAAGATTTGAATGGCCCGAAGTGCGCCTTGCCAACATAGATGGTATCATAACCATCCTTTTTCAAGAGACCGGGTAGGGTTTGGTGTTTCTTGGTAATACCTTTCCATTGCCAGTTTGGTGGCCCTTGAGGTCCTCGATTATTGCTTTCGGAACGAATCCACTGGGTGGTGTGATGGCGGGCAGAACTCTGTCCGGTCATGATAGAAATCCGGGTGGGGGAGCACACGCTGTTGGCGTAAAAAGTCTCGAAGCGCGTTCCGCGGCTGGCAAGATCCTCCATGCATGGTGTGCGATAGAGTTTATTGAGTAGGTGTTTTTTGGGTTGCCCTTGGTCATCTGTCAGAAATGGAACTGAGGTATCCATTAGCCCCATGTCATCGACGAGAAAGACGAGGATGTTGGGTTTTTTGTTAGGTTCGGCTTCTGAGACGCTAAGTCCGATTAGTGATAGAAGAGTGAATATAGCTTTCATGAGTTATGAGGTTGCTTGAATATGTGGTTACGAGAGAATTTTTTCATGGTTGAAGGATGACAGTGTGCCTAAAATTCGATACATGGCAGTAGAAATCGAGCGAAAATTTTTAGTGGCAGGAGATTTCCCTTTTGAGAAGTCTGTGCCAATGCTGCAGGGCTATCTCAGCCGAGGTAAAGAGCGCACCGTGCGTGTTCGTACAGAGGGGGGGCGTGCTGTGATTACGATCAAGGGAGCAACCGCGGGTATTTCCCGTGTTGAATTTGAATATGAAATTCCGATGTCGGATGCTCTTGAAATGATGAAGTTGGCTACGGGGTCTCTGGTTAAAAAAAGACGGCATTATCATCAGGTGGGAAATCACACTTGGGAGATTGATGTGTTCGAGGGCGAAAACTCAGGATTGGTTGTTGCAGAAATCGAATTACAATATGAGCACGAGGAGTTTGAAAAACCCGATTGGGTGGGTGCTGAGGTGACGCGGAAATTAAAGTATGCGAATTCAGCGCTATCTGAGAATCCATATTCAAATTGGGATTGATGGATTTATTTTGCAGGTAGTGCAGCTACAAAAAAAGAGCACCCTCGTGGAGGGTGCTCTTGGAAATGATGAGTAAGAGAAAGCAGATTACTTGCGCTTGCGAGCAGCTTTTTTCTTAGCTGCCTTTTTGGCTTTCTTGGCTACCTTCTTAGCTTTCTTAGGAGCCTTTTTCTTGGCTACCTTTTTGGCTTTCT
>JABHEX010000281.1 GCA_018676385.1 Akkermansiaceae bacterium | reverse complement strand
CCCGCGGTCTCCTCGGGCTGTTTGCCATTCCGCTTCGCCCGCTGATGGGGCTTTTCCAATTCCAAGGCAAGGGCAGTCTAACCAGCCCCGAGTGGCAAACCACCGTCTTCACAAAACCTTCACGCGGCAAAAATGATCCCATTTACCGGAAGCCACCTCGTGCGGAAGAAGTCAAGGAGTAGATAATTAGGCACTACTCCTGAAAGCGCCCCAAATCATACCACCTCCAGCTACGATAAAAAGCGCAGGGAACCATAGCGTATAGCCCGCCGCTTTTGTGTCGTGCTCCAAAATAGCTTCTTTTGGATTATCCGGATTAACCCAAGTTATATGTGACGAATTAGCAGGATATTTTTCCGCAAGATCAACAATAGCCTCTTGTTGCTTACTCCACTTTGAACCGCGTATCGATAGCTTGTCCGATGTATAGCTTTTGTTCTCAAAATCATACCCATATAGTATCTTAAATCGATACTCAATTGGCGAACCCAAGATCTGTCGCTGCTCGACAGCCGAACGCAAAATAACAGTCTGCTCCTCACTCCAATCACGTGTAGCAGATGCATTCTGGTAACTTCTAAGTAACAACCAACCAAAAACAACACCCATCGTGAGAATACTTATAGCGATCAGGCACAAAAACCACCTTCCTGCATTACTACCCGATTGAGAATTACACATTGTCCAATTAGTTAGGCGTGAATTAATAGGACAGAATCTACTACTCGGCCCTCTTGAACCATATCAGAGATTACCACCAGCGGTGTTCCTTTCTCAACGACTTTGTCGCTTATCAACATCTCAATCGATCTCTTTAGCACGACGTCAGGCCCGCCATCGAAACTCACCTGCCTGGTAACTACGCCACGAGCAAGCTTTACCTTCCGACACGTTGCGTCGTCAGGTGCAAAGGCGTGGATACTTGAATGCGGTCTCAACAGAGCCGTCTGCACGGGCATATTCCCTCGGCGGGTAAATACAATAATACGAGCATCTGCAATCGAGTCAGCAAGTAGAATCGCCGAGCGTATGGTTTTTTGCCGCTCAGATGTCAATTTTGCATCCTTTCCATATCCTAGCCCTCCACTGCGTTCGATCCTGCGTGCAATACGATCTAGGATATCTACACACTCCTCAGGGTATTTACCTACACTGGTCTCACCACTCAGCATCACGGCATCCGCTTCCTCAAACACAGCATTTGAGACATCAGTCACTTCAGCGCGTGTTGGCAGAGGGTTGATTAACATCGATTCAAGCATGTGCGTAGCCACAATAACTCGAGTCCCTAACTCCATACAGCGCTTGACGATCTTACGCTGAATAATTGGCAACTCCTCAATATTTACCTCAATCCCGAGGTCACCACGTGCCACCATAATCAAATTGGCTTCCGCAATAATACCATCAATGTTTCTTACAGCCTCCTGGTCTTCAATCTTGGCAACGATGTGGGCATCACCTCCACGTTCGATCATAGCCCCTCTAAGCTCTCTAACATGAGCTGCATCACGCACAAACGAACCAGCAATAAAGTCAACACCACAGTCGCATGCCATGGCGAGATCCTGATGGTCTTTACGCGTTAGCGCCGGTAAGTTAAGCCGCACACCCGGCAAGTTGATATGCCTGCGGCTGCCCATAGTGCCTTCTGTCTTAGCTTCACAGATAATACGATCTCCAAGGGTCTCCTTTACCTCCATGAGCAAATTCCCATTATCCACAATGAGCTGATCCCCTACCGAGACATCCGCCATCAGGCCTTCATAGTTTACCGTAGTTGTTAAATCTACGCTTGGCTCTGACCCCTCTCTTCGGAATTCCACCGTATCCCCTGAATGTAAATTGAGCTCGCCATCCACATCTCCAGTTCGAATCGACGGCCCCTGAAGATCACACAAGATTCCCGTGTTCTTATCCAGCCGCTTTGAAATCGCTCGAATTCGTGGGCAAATATCTTTTACCCATTCGTGCTTCGCGTGACTCATATTTAATCGAAATACATCTGCACCAGCAATAATCAGCTTCTCCAGCATTTCATCCGAATCCGTTGCCGGCCCCAAGGTGCAAATGATACGAGTCTTCCTATACTTGTTCTGATGCATATATTTATACTAGCAAAATAGCTGTTCATGACAATTTACAAATCTCAATGCAGATCTAGAAACGTGACATGCTCATATCTTCATTATCTGAAAATTACGCCAGATAATGATGCATCCCACTTGACGAAAACCCGCTGATATGTTCCAACTACGCCCGTCGTCCACAACGACTTCACCAAGGACCGGTGGCTGAGTGGTCGAAAGCGCTCCCCTGCTAAGGGAGTATACCAGAAATGGTATCGAGGGTTCGAATCCCTCCCGGTCCGCCATCACTACCCCAGCTCTCAATGAGGGCTGGGGTAGTGATGTTTTGGGGGGAGTGCGCGCAAGTCATTACGACAAGAGTGATTAAACAGTGATAAGAAAAATTAAATGCGGCTTAGCTGCGGTCAATACGCGGGCAAGTGTTACTGCAAATAAGTCGCATTATTGTTCAGAATACATGCAAAAACTGACTAAATTCCTGCCATAGAAAATTTTGCATGCAGAGAAGATTGCAACCATCTTGCGTATTACAATTTCCTAATCTCTGGTTGCACCCGACTTATCAGCACAAATATGATAGCTGCGGTAGCATATGAAGCGCCAATATCATACACTCCAGAATAAGACCCATTGATTATCTGCGAAAGTCACGCGTTGAAAATGAAAAGCGTTTACATAGATGAGATGTCTATGTGGTGACGAGAGCTTGACATTTTTTCTCCAGAGAGCAGATTCACGCCGTCTCCAGAGTTGGGTCTCATTCGAGTTCCCAACAGCCTCAAACAATATGCCGGTGTGGCGGAATTGGTAGACGCGCGTGATTCAAAATCATGTTCCTTCGGGAGTGCGGGTTCGATTCCCGCCGCCGGTATTTTCTGCCCAAATATTTTTACTATCTTCCCCCATATTAAAGAGGGCATTCATAGCTTCAACTGCACCAGCGCTGACATGAGACTCAGCAAGATAACCACCCTGATTGATGACATGCGCTTTGACCTCATCACACGCGTTTCCTGGGCACGCTATTGATTGAGCTATATCCTTATTCAACATGTCAGTGTCGTTATGGCTGTCTCCAATGGCAAAAATCTTCTCTGACCCGATCCCAAGCTGCCGAGCCACTTCCTGCATAGCTGTTCCTTTATGATAGTCACAATGGCTAAAGCGCAGATAAATACCATTGCGTTGGTAACAAATCTCCCGGACTGAGGCTATATGGGTATCAATATACTGCACTATAAAATCCATCTCACTCGAAGTAGATGCGACAATACCAGCCGGCTCACCTTCTTGGATACCCCACACAGCGGCAGTTTTTGATTCAACCCATTTTCTTATCTTAGCTAACAGACGCCTGTGTCTTCTGAAAAGTTTGTTGTGCGCTACCTCACATGACTTATTCCATTGCTTATCGCCAACCCACCGGGAAAATCTATTAGGTCGGTAAATTTCACGTTCACGCACAACTAAAAAATCTGGCAGGTAAGGGAATTTTGCATCCATGATACCCTCGACAGTGTGCATCAGAGATCGGCCAGTATTGATTCCCCAACACGCTTTCTGAGAGATACGTAACTCTTGTATCATTTCAAAAAATCTAGGGGACACTGGCGGACTATCATCAGGGTCACAAAGCGTGCCATCAAAATCAAATGAAAGCAGCCAGACGGGCGGCTCATCGACACTAAAGGCAGGTAAAGAATTCACAGTTAGGCAGAAACTGATATTCAATCAACAGGAACAGCGCGCGGCGGCACAGCCAAAGAAGGCTCATCTTCAGGCTCCACGATAGCTCTGGGTGAAGGCGTTACCAAATCCTCATCAACAGGCACCGCTTTGGAAGGGTTTTTCTCAATCTGGCCAGATAATTTGACAGGGTCAGTAACCTCAACCTCTTGCGGAGGCCTAGTCTTGCGCAT
>JABHEX010000280.1 GCA_018676385.1 Akkermansiaceae bacterium | reverse complement strand
TACACCTCCGCTCACTTCGAACGCTATCTCGAGCTTGGCAGAAAAATCGCAACCAAATCTCTCAGCATTAACACTCGGCCCTACCAAAAAGTCAGTAGGCAGCGAAGCCAACCCGAGCGAGGTCACACTGAAAAAATGCGCAAAGGCCTCACCAAAAAAGACCGCCAGAAGGCCATGATAAAAGCCGGCAAAACCTGGAAAGAAGCTGGCTTCAAAGATGAAGGGGAAATGACGATCCTTCTCAAGCAATGGAATACCCGCGCCGAACTACCACGCAACTACCTCAAGTATCCCAAAGTCGACCAAGGTATCTACATCTCAGACGTGGCAAAGTGGGCAACCATTCACCAACACATCGATCATCGTGCCGATTATACATTCCGCATCCACGGCGGTATCGTCGGCAATCAACCCGAAATCCGCAAGATTGTCCGCCTTTACAACCGCCGGAAAATTCATGGCACTCTCAAAATGTCTGGTACTCCAAGAAAACCTGAAACCGTTTCCACCCGACTGCGCCAAAACATCAACAACAACGTCCTCACCGTTCAAATACGTGAAAATCAGCCGGACAACACCATCAACTCAATGCGAGGCTATCTTAACAAATTGGGTATTCCCAGCAAACACCTCGATCCCCGCTCTGCTATCTGGGTCGACTGGTTAGAACTCGAAGGCCCTTTCTACCCAAAAAAACGCCCACTCATCGAGGAAATCCTCTACCCAGGCATGGCCACTGGCTCCAATAGTCCCTACCTCAACAACGACGCCACAGCAGCAGATTTTATCGAGAAATTCGCCACCACCGCATTCCGCCAAAAAAAACCTGACCCTTTATACCTCAGCAAGCTTATCGAAAAATTCCAAGCAAATCGTGCTTCCGGCATGAATTATAAAGCATCCATGGCAGAAAGCATGGCGATCATTCTCGCCTCACCGAGCTTTCTCTTCATCCAAGAAGCTGAACCCGCCCAACAAAAACCACATAAGATGTTAGATAATCGTGAGCTCGCTGTCCGCCTCTCTTATTTCCTCTGGAGCAGCCCACCAGACGCCACGCTCTACGCCGCCAACCTCTCAGACCCCACTGTTTTCTCCCAACAAGTCGAGCGTATGCTATCGGACCCAAAATCTGAAAGACTTCGCGACGGATTCATTAGCCAATGGGCTGAGTTTGATCGTTACGATGCCATAACCATCAATCGCAAACAGCACTATGTCTTTAACGAAGGTGTTCAGCAAGACGCCAAGCAAGAGGTCCGAGAGTTCTTTGGCACGCTCATCAAAGAAAACCTACCTGCTAAAAACTTGATCGACTCCGACTTCGTCACAATCAATGGAGCTCTGGCCGCACACTACGAAATCCCTTTCCCAAAGGAAAAAAATAACACATTTCATAAAATCAAACTTGCTCTTAATTCACCTCGAGGTGGACTGATCACTCAATCTGCATTTCTAACAACAGGATCTAATGGCGAGCGATCCTCCCCCGTAATCCGCGGGGCTCTAGTCATGGAAAAAATACTTCATGACGAGCCCAACCCACCGCCACCGAATGTTCCTGAGCTAGACGAAGCCTCTAACAAACCTATGACTAACCGGCAGATGGTTTTACTCCACCAGAAACGCGCCACTTGTGCTTCATGTCACGTCAAAATGGATGCCATCGGATTCGGATTAGAAAATTTCGACACCATTGGCCGCTGGCGTGACACCGAAAAAGTCGGCAAAAAACACGTTCCCATCAAGCCTGGTGGAATCTTGCCCAATGGACAAAAATTCAACAATGCCAACGAACAAAAAAAAGTGCTTCTCACCAACGAGAAGGAACTCGCCACACAACTCACTGAATCACTCCTGGCATACAGCATCGGCCGTACCATCGAGTTCTCCGACGCAGACGACGTCGAGCTCATTACCCATCGGCTTCGTAAGGATGGCTATCGAGTCCGCGACATGATCCGCGAAGTCGCCACAAGCCCTCTGTTCAAGAAGAAGTGAGGCGGCGGCACTGAGGCAGCCACCGTTGCAGACAAGGCAGCCATTTCATGCAAGCTGCTATACTGGAAGTTCGTAGCCTTTGCGGCGCTCGCGATCCTGCATGGCCGCGGCCTTCTCATTGCCAATGATCTTCTCCGCTTTGGGGTCCCATTTAATTGGCTGAACGAGGCGCTCGGCGATGCCGGCAAGCTGGCAGATGGTTCCCGAGCGGTGACCGACCGTGGCCGGGCAAATTGTCGGCTTGCGTGACTTGATTGAGCTAAGAAAATTCTGCCTGTGGTTCTTGGACTCATAAACCTGGATGTCACTATCCTTGAACTTGTGACGCACCAGCTCCTTGGGAGAGGTGGCGACTTTACCCCGGCTGACATGTACTTCTCCTTCCGTTCCAATAAAGCGGATCATAGCTCCATGATTGGGTTTCTTGTCGCGCCACACCTTGATGCCGTCTGCGTAGCGGAAGTGGTGGTGCTCGGTGCCCTCAAAGCCCTTCGGGATATACTCAACTGGGCCGGTGTCGTCGCGGTCGAGAGCCCACTGGATGATATCAAAGTGGTGCGCACCCCAATCACCGAACTTACGGCTGCCGTAATCCCAGTAGCATCGCCAACCACTGCCGTAACTGCCTTTTACGCGGTTGTCGGAGTAATCATAAAATGGTGTCGGACCGAGCCAGCGGTCGTAGTCAAACCCGTCCGGAACCGGAGCTACCTTCTCTTTTACAGGCGGCATTGGGAAACTTCCCAGTCCAGCATAGACCTCCTTCACCTCGCCGATGAGACCGTTGCGCACTAAATTGGCAGCAATTCGGAAGTAAACCGACGAGCGCTGCTGGGTACCAACCTGAACGATACGGCCGTATTTTTTTTCAGCGGCTATCATGGCTTTGCCTTCCTCAATAGTGAGTGTCATGGGTTTCTCAACGTAAACATCCTTGCCTGCCTTCATCGCGGCGATTGCAATAGATGCGTGCCAGTGATCAGGCGTGGTGACACAAACCGCATCGATAGCAGGGTTCGAGAGAATCTCCTCATAGCGGGCTGTAGTCTGAATATCCTTGAATCCCCGCTGCTTCAATACGCCGGCCGCTTTTTCGAGCTGCCATTTCTTGACGTCGCAAACCGCAAGTGGCTGCACTTCATCCATGCCCGCAAACGTCTTAAGGTGGCTGCCTGAAATAAGGCCCATGCCGATAAAGCCCATACCAATACGACTGTTCGCACCCGGTTTGCCAAGCGTTTCAGCGGCTACGATCTGGGGGCCAGCAACAGCGGCACCAGCAGCAATGGAAGTTTTAAGAAATTGACGGCGGGTATGTGATACAGATTTCATGGCTAAAATTGTTACAGTTTTTGGCAAAAAGAAAACTATTTTCCCAACTTTTCGGGTAAGCACACATCACTAATTCTATCTTTTTATGCCCAAAGGCTTGAGCATACGAAAAATTGTCCGCTAGCTACAATTCACACGAGTGCGTTTGCAACAACCATATGCAGTGTTGCATCATCTTCAGGTGTCAAAAAGTGCATACGAAATGCATACGCACAAAACAATGGATCGAGAACTAAAGCTACAAACCTTTATTCCATAAAAGTGGAGCCGCTGGCCGGAATTGAACCGGCGACCTATTCATTACGAGTGAATTGCTCTACCCCTGAGCTACAGCGGCGTAATCGTGGGGACGAGGTGTGATTTATCACAGAATTAAGTCAGAGCAAGTGTTAAGAATCATGCAGGGGCTGGACATAGGCTATTGTCGTTCATAGTATCTCTTGCGTGGAATTAGAGCTAGACCCGAAGTTTCTTGAACAGTCCAAGCGGCGACGTTACTTGGTCGGTATTTCCGGTGGGCGGGACTCGGTGGCACTCCTGCACGCACTACTACAGAACGGTTACCGTAATTTGGTTGTTTGCCATCTCAATCACGCACTGCGCGGAAAGGAATCCGGGAAGGACGCAACTTTTGCCCGCAGCCTAGCAAAAAAAAACAACCTTGCATGCGAAGTTAAACGCGAGGATGTGAACAAGTTGATGCGTGAAACTGGCGAGTCGATGGAGCTAGCAGCACGTAATGCAAGGCATCGGTTTTTCCGTGAATGTGCCCTTGTTCATCGTTGCCCACGCGTGTTGTTAGCGCACCATGCAGATGATCAGGCGGAGACGATACTGTTTAATTTACTACGTGGCTCTGCAGGGCTCAAGGGCATGCGTTTACAGTCAAACCACGTAATTCACGATAAACGTATTGAGTTTGTGCGCCCTTTTCTTTTGGTTTCAAGGGACGAAATCAATAACTACCTCATGTATCACGGGATCGATTACCGTGATGATCTGTCTAATAAGCAGCCGGTTGCAGCGCGCAACCGGCTGCGTAACGAGGTAATACCACTGCTTAATGATATCATGGGCCGAAACATCCGTGCCTCGCTTCTACGCGCAGAAAAAATCTCATCAAACCACGAACTTAGTATCCGCGAAATCCTTGATGGTCACAAGCTGGAGGACCCTCAAGGCCGGTTGTTTTTACCCAAACTAAAGTCACTTCCCACAGGCATTCAATTGGCGGCCGTTCGGGTGCATTTGCAAAAACACGGCGTGTGCGACATGAGCTATAGCGTACTTGAGCGCTGTCATGACCTGATTAATAACAACTGTATCGCCAAGGTCAATTTACCGGGCGGTCTGCATTTCAGAAGAAAATCCCAGCGACTATTCATCGAGTAAATATAATGCGTGTTGTTATTCAAAGAGTATCTGAAGCTAGCGTGACTATACATGGCGAGATCAAGGATTCTATTGCTTGTGGATTCGTCGTTTTGTTAGGAATTGTCGATGGTGATAACCATGATGACATCGATTGGCTGGTCAGCAAAATCATCAAGATGCGTATTTTCCCTGATGCAGAGGACAAGATGAACCTCTCACTACAGGACATAGATGGTGCGTTGTTAGTGGTCAGCCAGTTTACTCTTCATGCAGGGACCCAAAAAGGAAATCGTCCATCGTTCATCAAAGCTGCGCGACCAGAGAGTGCCATTCCACTATACAACGCCTTCATTTCAGCAGCTGAAAAAGAGCTGGGGCATCCATGTGCCTCAGGCGAGTTCGGTGCCGATATGAAAGTTAGCCTCATTAACGATGGACCTGTGACCATCATCATTGACTCGAAAGTTAGGGAATAACACGCGACATATCTCCATCTAACCGCGGACGAGTGCTATTTCTTCAGCCTGACGGCTGTGCCACAGTAGGTGCAGTAAAACCACTTAAAAAAGATAGCATGCAGCGCTGTAGGAAAAATATACCCCACCAATGGAATATGGTGCGCTTTTTTGTTTTTGATACATTTTTTAGGTGCGAACTGGCGTTGACCACAGACGCGGCAGCGCGAGCTGATGCCACAGAAAAGATAGAGGAGAGCCGATAAGAATAAACCAGATGCTAAACCCAGCACCCACCATACCATGTTTTCACCACTGGCATACTCATGATAAAGAAGCCATGGGATACCTATAAAATTGGCAATTAGCATGATCTCGACTAACACTGCAAAAATTGCAGAAGTTCGCACGCTCCATGGGGTGGGATGCATCACACCCCGGACAAAACGTCTTGATTCAGGACTAACTCCGACATTGAGTCCCTCACTTGGGGTAACTGCCATTTTCTGTTCACCTCGCTCGAGAGGCTTGACACGGCTTGTTATCTCCCCAGCTTCATCAAAAGTCCGGATGCGTGATGATATTAACCCAGTACGTTTGTCGTCTGCTTGATTCCGCTGCGGCGTCGTTATGCGATCGACAGGCGTTAATTTAATTTCCGTTTCACCGTGACAATGACTCAGCAGAATACCTTCAGGGATATCCAAAACATTGATTTTATGGTGCCTAATTAGCAAAGGATCCAGTGGAAGCGCCTCAGGAGAAACCTCGAGCATTTTCTGAACCTCTGGATCATTCTCAAAGTTTACAAACTCGGGATTATCACGAGTAACCACTAATTCCTGAGCATCACTGGCAACCACCGCATCTTCTTTAAAATCGTCTGTTACACCCCCCACAGAATGCTCAGCAGTAGCTCTTTTCCATTCTTCAATTTGCTCGGACGTAGGATGAACATCAATGATTTTAAGTTGCACGTTGGCTTGGGCGAGCTCAGCCTCAAGCGACTCTGTATTCACTTCGGCCAGATCAGTCGCATCCAGATAACCCACCGCACCCAGCAGATCAACTGCGTCGTCAGGTAATGATGGAATGTCTTTAAGCTTGAGCATGATATGAACTATTAAGTTTAGATATGCTACCGAGCTAATACCTTGTTGCAAGAATCATTATCCAAGCGATGACCTCATTTCTTGAAGTTGAGAATGTTTTTGTGCCCACTCATCTAGACGAGATTTTTCGCGATCAACGAGTTCAGTGGGTGCTTTATCCACGAATGCCGAGTTTCCAAGTTTGGCTTCGCACTTTTTCACCTCTTGAGCAACCTTGGCGATCTCTTTATCGAGCCGAGACTTCTCAGCCTGCATATCGATGAGGCCATCGAGCGGCATATAAATCTCACCGACGTCCGTCACTGCTGCCGGTGTTCCCTTAGGTGCATCATAAATATCTAATACCTCGATATCACCACCTGCCAGCAAACCAAGCACATCCGTCTCGGCCAATAACCAGTCAGATGCTTTAATAACAAGAAACTTCACATCCTTACGAGTAGCAACGTTATATTCCGCCTTGAGATTACGCATTTTACCGGCAGCAGCGTAGATTGCCTCGGCATTTGTCTCTCCATCATCAGATGTTGTTAGCGTTGTTGATGGATACATCTTTTCCATCACATATCCCCCGCTAGCAAGGTAGCCCATCCGAGCAGATAATTCCTCAGTGATGTGAGGCATAAAAGGATGAAGCAGTTGAAGGAAACGGCTCATCACCGAGTCAAACACTGCAAGCGTAGTTTCACGAGCCTCGGGGCTTGCCGTATCACGCAAGTCACCTTTGACAGCCTCTAGAAATTTATCACAGAACTCGCCCCAAAGGAAATCATAAAGCTGTTGTGCAACGTCGTTAAAACGGTAATCAGCATAAGATTTCTCCACACTAACTGCCAAAGCATCCAGCTTAACTGCAATATCCCTGTGATAAGGTCGGATTCCGTTTACCTCTGACAGCTTTTCATTAACGACTGTCGCAACCCCGCTCATTTGACGAAAACGACAAGCGTTGTAGAGCTTATTAGCAAAATTCCGACCTTCTGCGACCTGCGACTCATCGAACCTAACATCCGTTCCGATAGGTGCGGTGCGCATCAAGCCAAAACGTAAGCCATCCGCACCATACTGATCCATCAGATCAATCGGATCAGGTGAATTACCAAGTGACTTGCTCATCTTACGTCCCTTAAGATCACGAATGATTGAAGTGAAAAAAACATTTTTGAAAGGTAATCCACCAGCGAAGTGGTAGCCAGCCATGATCATACGGGCGACCCAGAAAAAGATAATATCTGGCCCAGTTACAAGGTCAGCGGTCGGGTAGAATTTTTTCTGCTCTTGCCCATTCATGGTGGCGAACGGCCAGAGCCATGAGCTGAACCATGTGTCCATCACATCTTCGTCGCGCACCCAAGCCTCCGGATTAGTTGGTGGCTCTGTTCCAACATAGATATCACCAGCCTGCATATCCGCAACATCAAGTGACTCGGCTGCTTGCAACTGGGTCACTTTTTCTTTGCGGTACCACACGGGAATCTGATGCCCCCACCAAAGCTGACGGCTGATGCACCAGTCTTGTATGTTTTCCATCCAGTTCGCATGCGTTTTAGCCCAGCGTGCCGGACGATAAACAATACTACCATCGGCAACAGCATCGTCAGTCTCCTTGACAGCAGGATATTTAAGAAACCATTGCATGGAGATGCGCGGTTCAATAACGACATCGGCACGCTCGGAAAAACCTACATTATTTTCATATTCTTCGACACGGATAAGCAATCCTTTATCATCTAACATCTGAGCGGCAACCTTACGTGCCTTAAAGCGATCCAGACCATCAAGCTCTGGACAATCCGGACAGTTGACGGTGCCATCGGGATGCAATACATCAATGATTTCCAGATGATGGCGTTCACCAATCTCGAAGTCTGCCTTATCGTGGGCAGGAGTTATTTTAAGAGCACCGGTTCCAAATTCAATGTCAACATGATCGTCAGCAACAATCTCTATCTCGGCCTCAGGGAACGGACGGCGCACTCGACGTCCGATATACTTGGTGAAACGCTCATCTTTAGGATTCACCGCCACTGCAGTGTCGCCCATTAAGGTTTCCGGACGAGTAGTAGAAATTTCCAAGAACTCACCAGGTGCGTCAACAAGCTCGTATTTCATAAAATAGAGCTTGGACTTCTGTGGCTTCATGATCACCTCTTCATCAGAGAGAGCAGTGAGCGATACTGGACACCAATTGACTATGCGCTTACCTCGGTAGATTAACCCTTCGTTAAAAAGCTTAGTGAAAACCTCAGCAACCTGCGCTGAATAATCATCATCCATAGTAAAACGCTCACGCTCCCAGTCACACGAGCACCCAAGTCGCTTAAGTTGCTTAATGATAATACCACCGTGCTTTTCTTTCCAATCCCATACACGATTGAGAAATTCATCACGCCCCAGATCACGGCGCGTTTTACCTTCCTCATCGCGAAGCTGTTTTTCCACTTTTGTTTGGGTGGCGATACCCGCGTGATCCGTGCCAGGAAGCCAGAGCACTTCCTTACCTTGTTGACGCGCTCGGCGAGCAAGAATATCTTGAATGGTATTGTTGAGGACATGCCCAAGGTGCAGAATACCTGTGACGTTCGGCGGTGGAATGACAATCGAGTAGCCCTCTTTGTCTGAGGATTCATCCGCATGGAAACACTGGTTTTCCAGCCAAGTGGAATACCATTTTCTTTCCACCTCTTGGGGTTCATAGGCTTTGGGCAGCTCAGACATGGCGCGGTTTCTGCCAAAGTAACCGCTATTTGTAAAGGTTGCTTCCTTGATAAACTTCAAGTTTTAAAGTCTTGATACCAGTGAAAATTGGCTGTTCATGACGAAATTACAGGCTAAAAAATCGGACATGCCAACGACTATCCTTGCTATCGAATCCAGCTGCGATGAAACCGCGGTAGCAATTCTACGTTATGATGGCGGAGTGGCAGAGATACTATCATCGGAAATATCATCCCAGATTGACATCCATCGAGAATTCGGCGGAGTTGTTCCTGAGTTAGCAAGCAGAAACCACTCGCTACATTTGAGACCGCTTATAGAAATCGCTTTGAAAAACTCGGGTGTCGCGATCGACAACATTGATGCTATTGGTGCGACGGCTGGACCAGGGCTAGCGTCCTCATTATTAGTGGGAAACAGCACGGCAAAGGCAATGGCCATGGCAATAGGGAAGCCCTTTATATCAATCAACCACATGGAGGGCCACTTGCTCTCGCCTTTTATGAATCGCATGACATTGGAGCCAAACCTAGCTCTGATTGTATCTGGCGGCCATACCATGCTAATTCACATGAAGGCTTTCGGTGAATACTCACTGTTAGGCAGCACGCGCGACGACGCTGCGGGGGAAGCATATGATAAAGTCGGCAAAATGCTTGGCCTCCCTTACCCAGGCGGGCCTGAGATCGAGAAACAAGCATGTGAGGGATCTATACAGGCTTTCAAATTCCCCCGCTCCATGTTGAATGATGGTCTCGATTTTTCTTTCTCAGGCCTTAAAACTGCCGTGCTCTATCAGCTTGAAAAACTTGACCCCAAGCAGGGCCAAGCACCTACTGATGCTATCCCTGATCTATGCGCCTCTTTTCAACAGGCAGTTATAGAGATACTAGTCACAAAAACCATGCGTGCAGCGACACAGTGCGGGGAAAAAACCATCAGCCTTTCGGGTGGTGTTTCCTGCAACAGAGCATTGCGTAATGCGATGCAGAAATCCTGCGATGAAATGGGTTATGAACTGCTGATATCGCCTCCCGAAGTTTCGACAGACAATGCTGCAATGATTGCATTTGTCGCGCTACAACGTCATCTTAGGGGTATGCAGTCGAGCTTTCACGAGGATATCAATCCAAATCTAGCACTGGTCTGAACAACAATACCAACCTTGCGTTTGATTACGAAAAAAGCTAAACCGTAATTACACACCTAACGAACTTAAATATTGTTACATATGGGAACTCCAGAAAACTCCAACACGACCAATCCCGAGACTGAGAATCTACCAATTAAACCGAACGGCAACATGCTTACGACGTCCCTGATCGTCATCATTGTCATTCTTCTCTTTGTCATGCTTTTGGTCAACATGAACGGCAACATGCTTCAATCATCAGACACATCTGGTGATGACATAGCCGCACTCACTTCACGCAACATACAACTGCGCACTAAAACCAATGAAGCGCGAGCAAATCGTGGTTTACCGCCACTCCCAGAGAACCCTAACAGCGCTCTGACGATGGCAACACGTATCCAGCGCGATGCCTCATCACTTGCTGCTATGACCAGTCAGTGGCAAGCAGAACTCAAGAAAAAAGACGAACTCTTACGTGAGCGCGAGAGTGAGATTGCGACATACACACAAAACACACAACGACTTTACGCGCAGATTAAGGAACTCAACGCAAAACTTGATTTGGCATCAGGAACCTCTGAACAAATTGTGCGACTGACTAACGATCTTAAAATCGCGCGCAACAAAATCCTGAATAGCAACAAACAGCTACAAGAGCTTATCGGTAGACCTACTAATGAGGCAGTCACCATACTACGCAAACAACTAAACGACAGCCTAGACGCCCACAGCAAACTTGAATTACAAATAGACAAACTCAAATTCGACGCCAAAAATGTTGTCAGCCAGGAAACATACGACGACTTGGCTGCGGAGCTTGCCCTGCTCAAACCAAAGATGCGCAAGCAACGTTATGAAATTCAACGCATGCGGACACAAATCGACCTTCCTAAACTCTTCCTCAAATCAGACAAGGACCTTCCAGCTAAGCCAGCACGCCTATTGGCTGAACTCAGGAGACTCAACGACGCTAATGAGCAGCAGCTCAACACAGCTTATGAGAATATCGCCACTACAATAGGAGCAAAGATCATTCACCGCCAGTCGTTCGCAAAGGGCTCCGCGCAAATCGATTTTGACCGCGAAGCCATCATTCGCCATATCATCAACAAGAGTAATGATGCGAATGCCTATTTTCTGGTAGTCGGGTATGATTCCAAATCAGGAGAAAAAGAACGTGGTAAAACTTTGTGCTCACAAAGAGCTGCCACCCTGGCATCTATAGTCAATACACTGCGCAACTCCAAGCAGGAGGTGCAGGCTATCTACCTCGGTGAAACTACGCGCTTCTCCAAGACTGACGAGCTGGCAAACCAGATCTGCGAAATCTGGGAAATTAAGCGTTAGCCGCTTCAGCCGCCTTGACGGTATTGGAGATCAGCATGGCGATCGTCATCGGACCCACTCCACCGGGCACGGGAGTGATCGCTGAGCATTTAGGCGCCACGGCATCGTAATCGACATCACCAACGATTCTGTAACCTCGCTTAGCGCTGTCGTCATCCACTCGGTTGATTCCCACATCAATGACGGCGGCACCCTCCTTGACCATATCTGCAGTGACAAAGCCTGGGCGCCCGATAGCGGCGACGATTATGTCTGCGCGACGGCACACATTAGCAAGCTCTCTGGTTCGTGAGTGCGCCACAGTAACCGTGGCATTGCCTTCCTTGCTCATTAGCAGTAGCGCCATCGGTTTTCCTACAATCATGCTACGGCCAAGCACGACCGCTTCAGCACCAGATGTCTCGACCCCTGCCTCCTTAAGCAGTCGCATGCAACCAGCTGGGGTGCAAGGCACAAACCCAGAACCATCCTCGAGTGCAAGTTTCGCGACGTTTTCCGGATGAAATCCATCAACATCCTTTGCCGGATCAATCGCTCTCACTATAGCATCCTCATCGATCTGCGGCGGTGGTGGCGATTGCACAAGAATGCCATGAATTTGGTCGTCTGCATTCAATTCCTTCACTACGGTAAGCACATCCTCTTGAGTGGCGTCTACTGGCAATTCGATCTTACGTGAATGCAGCCCAAGTTCGGCGCACTTACGAACCTTAGAACCAACGTAAACTTTCGACGCAGGATCCTCACCAACCAGCACCACGGCGAGACCAGGAGTCAGGCCCTGATTTTTCAAATGCTCAATTTGCTGACCACATTCAGCTAAAACTTTTTCGGCTACTGCCTTGCCATCGATTATTTTACTCATGAATACTTTTATTTGTTAGAGGCATCATCGACACCGTTCCTAAGCGCATCCTCAACTTTTTTGCGATAAGTTTCAAAATCATTTTTGTCTATTTTTGAAGGTATATGAATTGCATCGCTAATATTAATGACCACTTTGCCAAAGGGCTTGGGAATATGAAACCTGTCCCAACTTTTTAGTCGCCAGCTCGATGAGTGGTGGAATCTAACTGGAACAATTGGCGCGCCAGACGACTGCGCCAGCTTCACCACACCAGGTTGTAGGTGATAGCGCGGGCCACGGGGACCATCGGGAGTAATAAATAAGTGCTCCCCTGCTGCGAGAGCTTTTTTGAGAGCTATCAGTGCTGCCACTCCGCGACGCGAACTGGACCCTCTTACTGTCTTAACACCAAAACTCGTTACCATTGACTCTATGATGGCTCCATCACGGCTGGCACTGGCAAGCGCAGTGGCGGGTGCAGTGCCACTAAATCGCTTCTTGGTTAGAGGAGCGCAAAACAAACAATTATGCCAAAAAATCCAAATCACAGGAGCGCCGGGTCTTGCCTTCATTTTTTGGCCCGTTAAATCCTGCAATTCATATCGCAGAGTACACCCCACCAAACGCATGAGAAAGGCAACTATTTTACCACCTAACCACTGCCTCCAAGCTCCTCTTATTTCTGATCGGTCATTCATCGTATTGCATACTGAATATAACCTCGCGTGTAGATTTTTATCATATCAATCATTAGGTTCATGGCGCTGTCGGCGGCAGCACCTGAAGTGTGAACATATTTTAATAAAAATAACGTTCATGAATTTCTTCTTGTTTATTGACACAGTAACTCGATTTGACAAGCCCACGTGTAGAATACCTGACTCAGGAGATACCTAAAATTTTACTACAGGCCAGAGCGCAAATAGCCAGTAGTGCAAGCCCAGCTGCAGCACCCACTACTTTGTCTTTGCCCATGACACGTGGTCTCCTTGCAGTGAAAGATGGCGGAAATACCAACCACGCATACATCATGCCCGCAAGCAAGCCGCCTGCATGAGCGGCATTATCAATGAAACTCATACCGAGAAATCCCATGACCGCCATGAGCGCAACACCTGCAAATAAACGACGGCGAACGGAACGTGGAACCAACCTACGATGCAGCCCCTCGTATATAATAAGGAAACCCAACAATCCCATTAGCCCGCCAGATGCACCAACAGCAGGATCAGCTGGCAAAAGCTTTGCGCTGGCAATCCCTCCAACCCACATTGCAGATACAAATACAATCAACATGTGTGGCCAACTTGCCAGTGCCTCAGTCCGCCTGCCTAGGTAAAGAATCCCCACTGCGTTCATTAAAAAATGGATTGGGTTACCATGTAGCACACCACCAGTGAGGACACGCCACCATGCATGGGCATCATCGATATCAGGGAGTTTAATACCCTCTTTTTTTAACTGTCCAGCTTGCTGAATGGATGTAGAAATATCGCCAGATCCTCGATCGATATAAAGCTGCACAAGACCCACTGCCAACAGACACGCCAGCAAAATCCAAGTTACCGGTATCGATTGGCGACGCAGCCATACATCAAATCGTGCATCTGGAATCTCACCCTGAATACTTGATACATCTATTCTTGCTAGATATCGTCGTAGTTTGCAGCCTTCATACAATGGCAGAAGTCCAAAGATAAAAAAGAGTAATGCAGACAGCCCTGTGAGCTGGTTGGTGTAAAATGACTCAATAGTTTTAGCTCCATTGCTCCAAACCGCATAAAGCGTGTAAATGAGCATTGAGCCAAAAACTAACCCCATACGAATACCATCGCTGATGTCTCGCTCAGCAAATTTTTTTCGGCGATTTAAAATCACCTTATTGAGTGCCGGCACCTCCTCGGGCACCTGCATACGCTCAGAATCAAGCGTCCAAACAAGATCAACAGACTCACGAGATTTGCCGATCTTTTCGACAAGATCATTCACACATGAAGCGGTGGAGGCAACACCTTTACTATCAATAAATCCAAAATCCGACTCGACCGCCTCAACCGGCTTTTCAGGCATACTTGTAAATAGCGCCCACTCTGGTTGATCATCGGCCGCATGAACCGAACCCTCAGAGTTGGATGAGCCATTCACGGGGTAACTACTGGCCGTCGCCAGAGACAGGAGCCTTCACAGGCTGTTCCTGAGTGGGTTTATCACCACTGAGAGGAGCTGGCTTTTCTGGCTGGGTTGGCTTTTCTAATGGTGTAGCCGGAATTACTGGCACGTTAACCTCTGGCTTCTTGCCCTCAAGGTTGTCAGTGGCTGGCTCTTCAACTTCTTCCTGTGTTTGCTTGTCGTCTTCAGCCATGCTTGGATCACTGGCCTGTTGCTTACCAATCAATATGGCGAGCACCAGAGTGATCACGAAAAACAGTGTTCCGAGATATACGGTCCCTTTCTGTAGCACGTTCGTTGTTTGAGCGCCAAACGCCTGGTCGGTGAGGCCGCCACCAAAGGCAGCGCCTAGTCCCTCTTGTTTGGGACGTTGCATTAGCACAACGAGGGCAAGTAAAAGGCAGACGATCACGTGGATCACCAAAAGGAGATTGATTGAGATATTGAGCCAGTCGGCAGCTAAGATCGGTGTCATGAGCGCGGAAATATGGTGAAGTGCTAGTCGCTTGTAAAGACGCGATTTGTCTGATTTGGGGTTCTTTTGTTGTCAATAAAATCAGCTCGTGCGGCGAATGATCTCATTGCTATCGTTACAGACCACCTTTTTAGGTAAAATAGGATTCGATGAAATAGCAAATGCCATAATGGTTATGCGCTCCCCCGCCTTTATCACGTGGGCGGCTCCGCCATTCATAATGATCTTGCCCGTACCTGCCTCACCCGCCTGGGCATATGTTTCCAGTCGCCCCCCCTTAGATGCGGATGTTACCAGAACTCGCTCCCCCTCCCATAGCCCGGCTGCCTCCATGAGATCTGAGGGGATTTCGATACTACCTTCGTATTCCACGTCAGCTACAGTGACGCAGGCGCGATGAATTTTTGATTTTAAGAGCACGTGCTGCATGGGCGCAAGCAAGCGTCATAAGGCCACAAGGTCAAATTTCAAATTTACAAATTGCAATTATTTATTTTCCCCGTAGCTTCCCGCCTCATGCTCAAGGCAGGAATTGTAGGTCTCCCAAATGTCGGAAAATCGACACTCTTCAACGCAGTCACTCGCACTCGTAATGCAGAGGCAGCCAATTATCCATTCTGCACCATTGATCCAAACGTAGGAGTGGTCACTGTCCCCGATGACAGATTAAACATTCTGGGTGAAATCAGCAAAACGCAGAAAATCATCCCCGCAGCCATCGAGTTCGTCGATATAGCAGGACTTGTCGAAGGCGCGTCAGAGGGAGCTGGACTAGGCAACAAATTCCTTGCAAACATCCGCGAGGTAGATGCTATCGTGCAGGTCGTTCGTTGTTTTAACAACGACGATATCATCCACGAACTCGGCAGCGTCGATCCCATTCGTGATATTGAGATAATCAACTCCGAGCTAATTCTCGCCGATATGGCCGCCATGGAAAAGCGAAGACTTTCCAGGATTAAAAAAGCCAAAAGCGGCGACAAAGAATCCAAGAAGGAAGTCGAATTGATCGACAAGATCATGCCTCACCTCGATGCCGGCAAACCCGCTCTCACCTTGGAACTAACCGATGATGAGCGAATTACTCTCCACGATTTTTTCCTACTGTCCTCAAAGCGTACCATCTTTGCCTGCAATGTCGCTGAGGATGAGCTTGCAGACGCCCAGAAGGACCCTGACAGCCATGCCATGGTTACCAAGGTCCGCGAATACGCTGCTGCATCTCACGATGCTGAGGCAATCGTCATTTCAGCACGTATTGAAGAGGAGCTCGTCGAACTCGACCCCGATGAGGCCATCGAGTTTCTCGCAGACATGGGGATTTCTGACTCTGGTGTCTCCACATTGATCCGTGCCGTTTATCACCTGCTTGGTCTGCGCACCTATATCACGAGCGGCGAAAAAGAAACCCGCGCATGGACCATCCGCCACGGCGACAAGGCCCCCGCGGCAGCAGGAGTCATCCACGGAGACTTTGAGCGTGGGTTCATTGCTGCAGAGGTTGTCGCATACGATGACCTTGTCACAGCAGGCTCTAAAACGGCTGCCCGTGAAGCCGGTAAGTTGCGCATTGAGGGCAAAGAATACGAAGTCAAAGATGGCGATGTGGTAGAATTCCGCTTCAATGTCTGATTCATACTCTGCCAATCACCCAGCAAACTCTTATCAATTAACACAGCTTTGGCTGTGTGACCGATATTTTTTTGAAATCATTAAGAAATGATGTCACGTGGTCGGTTGAATATTATTCAATTTCGCCATAAAACCAACCTGTATATGGGAGCTTATTGGATCAGTCATAGCACTGCAAGCTATGTTCCGACGTAAACGGAACACAATTGATACGACACAAATTGGAGGTATCATTAAGAAACCCTTATTAAACGAGCTATTACGTTTAATTACAGATTCAAAATACTTATACGTTCTAACATTTTTTAAAATAAAACAAAAGAGGTCTCATTATTTTAAAATAACTTTAGTTTGCCCCATGCCTAAAATTTAAATGCCTTAGGCACGATCACCTCTACGAAACGATCCAATATCCGCCGAGTAAGATGCGCGTTCGTCTGTAAACAGATAGCGATGATAACAACCCTGAACTGGGGCAGCCAACCACGGTTGCCAATTAGAACTTTGACGCGAATCATAGCCGTCATTAAGAGCAACCCGCTCATAGATAACAGATTAACGCTCCAGTTTACCTGAAAACCAGATCACCTGCACTTGATTAGTGTTACGCTGCAGGCAATAGCCACCCCCCGCCACCCCCCTCTATCCACTTGCCAGCCCTCGAGATTTTATACTTGTGCTACATGAATTATTTTTGTATATACATTGCAAATTTATTATTTGCATCTGTTTTTCAAAAAAATCCTTGATCTGTCTGAAATATTTGCCAAACTGAAATATACGCAACCGTCATACTTCTGTGACTTCCCCTTACACATCCCAAAAATCAATCATGCGAATCACTCTGCATTTGTCGATTGGCCTGTACATCCTCTACTCAACGACATGGGCCAGCCACATACCGTTAGGTGATGAATTCGACGTGGATGCACGTGCTGTTAGTATCCACAAGCATTTCATTGCTAATCGCCGATCCGCCATTGCTGATATCGTCTGCCCCTTCCAAGCACCACCCAAAGCTCGAATCATGGTGGAGCAGCCAGACCCATGGAAAACGTTTGGACACAAATGGCGCCGAGGCATTACAGCCACAGTATTCTGGATAGG
>JABHEX010000003.1 GCA_018676385.1 Akkermansiaceae bacterium | reverse complement strand
TAACAAGTAGTCCGAGCCATACTCAATCATATCGATCCCGAGGTCATTGCCGGTGTAGATCTTGAAGTCGGGTCGCAGTTCATCACGCAGTGCCAATCGCTCCAGCTCTTTACCACGGCTCAGAGACGAGTGCTTCATGCCCTTGAGTTGTGGGATGCCCATCAAGCCGCGCACAACATCATCCGAGTAGATCATTCCGTTCGGAGCGAACATGCGCCCGAGTTCAAAGCCCAAAACGGCATCGTAACCTGAGCAGACATCAGCGTAGAGCTCAACGATTTTTTCCGCCTTCCAGTCGTGGAAGCGAGTTGTTTGGAAAAGGATCGGTGTGCCTCCAGCAGCAGCGACTTGATCCGCGCCACGTTTGTAGAGATCAACAAGATTACCCTCCAGGCCTTCCACGAAGACACCGCCGACAAATCGTGGCCCATCGCCCAAGGCCTCGCGGGTCCATCGCAGCACCTCGAGGCGTTCGGCGTCGGTCAGGTAGTTCGCATAGCCGGTGTCCATGTTAACGGCACAGGTCAGCCCGGCGGTTTCGGTGCGCACGACGGCATCACGGAATGCCTGTTCGGCGATGTCACCGTTTTCCTCAAACGGGAGAAGGCATGCTGCCATTCCCTCGATCTTTCTGCCGAGATGGCGGCGTTCGTGTCGATTTTGTATACTCATCACAGAAAAATTATTGTTGTGTCCACTGCTGGTACTGCTTCGGAATTCCGGCATCCTTATGGCTGCCGTCGTGGAACAGGAAGCGGTAGCTAAAGGTAATGCTGGATCCTTTGTCAACCTTCATGGCGCCGTGCTTACTTTTGAATGCCTTGCCACCGAATGGGTTCGCGGTGATCAATCCGTAGTCGCGGGCGTGCCACGTGGTCGGGTGGCGCGGATTCTTCGGGTGGTCGAAGATGGCGATACCGACGGTGTTTCCATCGATCGGCCCCCAGTAGTTCACCCACTTCGCGGGTTTCGACCAGATGGCTTTTCCTTTGATTCCCTCGCTGTTGATTGCGGAGCCTTTGGCGACGTCGCCTTTCAAACGCAGTGCCGGGTGGGTGCGGATCGCCATGGTGCCTTCCTTGGTTTCGTTAAACGTAAGCGGCCCGTTAGAAGCATGCATGGTGATTTTGAAATCAATGTAGCGAGCACTGCCAGTCTCGCCGAATCGCAGCTCGGTCGTATCCGTGCAGACGACGGTTTTGTCTTTCATCCACGAGTTCTGGCTTACCATGACTGCTTCATCGCCAACCATTTTGGCTTTGACGATTTTGTCGTTACGAACGCGAACGCCTCCTCTTCCGTGCCAGAAATCGTGGCCGTTGAGGATGTGCACGTAGTAGAGCGACTGGTGGTGCGGGTGATCATCTTCTTCACCTGCCACGCCTTTTTTCATCGGGAAGTTGCGGGTCATGGGGATGCCATGTGGTCCGATGACAGGGTAGAGGATGGGTTTCGTCGGATTGCCGTAGCGGTACTCGGTGAAGAGTTTACCTCCGAGAGAAACGGCGACTATTTTATCGGCTGGGATGTGTTTGATCGAAACACGCTCTGCCTTGGGTGCGGGTTTCTCATTTGCTCCGGCATTATTTGCGGGTGCAAGATCCATGATCCAGGTGGAGGAGTTCGCCACGCCTTTCGAGGTATTGGGAACAACCTCATCTGAGGCGGCTACTCCAGGGAGAAGGAGGCAAAAATAGAGGATGGTTTTTTTCATAGTGAAGGAATAAGTTGTATCTTAGACATACTAATAGTTTTGGCTAACTATATCTTCTACGTGCGCTGGTGGGTTTATCCGTCATCTAGCGAATCGAAAATTCGGCTTTTAGTAAGAAAGTCAGCCTGTGAAACTTTAAACACAGCCGGGCTGGGAATGCTATTTTAAATTGTGGTGGGCGCTACTCAGTAAAATCCACTCTTGCATCGGTGTTTAGGATTGCTTAAATAAACGTGTCGCCTGCAGGCAATACATTTTCCCCTTTGATTTCACCCCATGGACGAACTCGATTTTACAGATTCCGAAGAACCAGCTGAGCACCAGAGCTTGGGCGACATGTATTCGGATTACTTTCTGGATTACGCCAGCTACGTCATCATGGAGCGTGCTGTTCCACATTTAGGGGACGGATTGAAGCCGGTGCAACGCCGGATATTGCATTCGATGCGCGAGCTTGAGGACGGTCGTTACAACAAGGTGGCAAACGTCGTGGGCAATACGATGAAATACCACCCGCACGGTGACACATCCATCGGTGATGCCATGGTGCAGCTTGGGCAGAAGGAACTGCTTATCGACACCCAGGGAAACTGGGGAAACGTGCTTACGGGCGACAAGGCGGCGGCACCGAGGTACATCGAGGCGCGTCTAACACCATTCGCGCTTGAGGTGGCGTTTAACCCAAAAACCACCGAGTGGTCACGCAGTTATGATGGGCGGAACAAGGAGCCTATCACGCTGCCACTCAAGTTCCCGTTACTGCTCGCGCAGGGTGTGGAAGGCATCGCCGTTGGTCTTGCCTGCAAGATGCTGCCGCACAATTTTATTGAATTGTTAGAAGCCTGTATCTGCGCTTTACGCAAGCAGCCATTCGAACTGCTGCCCGACTTTCCTACAGGAGGTATCATGGACGGCAGCAACTACAACGATGGCCTTCGTGGCGGTCGTCTCCGAGTTCGCGCCGAGATCCAGATCGAGAAAAAGCGTATCCTTCGCATTACCCAGGTGCCGTTTGGTGTCACCACCGGTAGCCTGATGGACAACATTGTAGCCGCCAACGAGAAGGGCAAAATCAAGATTTCTAAAGTGGTCGATAACACCGCTGCCCAAGCCGATATTCTGGTGCATCTGCCGGCGGGAGCCGACCCTGAGGTGGCGCGTGATTCCCTCTACGCATTCACTGACTGCGAAGTGTCCATTTCACCTAACGCTTGTGTGATTCACGATGGTAAACCCCATTTTATGGGGGTGACTGAGATGCTCAAGCACTCGGCGAACCAGACCAAAGAGCTGCTGAAGCTGGAGCTGGAAATCAAACTCGGTGAGCTCAACGAAAAATGGCATTTCTCGTCGCTTGAGAAAATCTTCATCGAGAACCGCATCTACCGCGACATCGAGGAGTGCGAAACATGGGAAGCGGTGATTCAGGCAATCGACAAAGGCCTCAAGCCATTCAAGAAATTACTTAAGCGCGAGGTTACCGAGGAGGATATCGTCCGGCTCACAGAAATTAAAATCAAGCGGATTTCCAAGTTCGACAGCTTTAAAGCGGACGAACTGATCAACAACTTAGAAGACGAGATAGCCGAGGTGGAGAAAAACCTCAAGCAGCTTACGCGCTATGCAGTTGCCTACTTTAAAAACCTGATCAAGAAATACGGCAAAGGCCGCGAACGCCGTACCGAGATCAGCACCTTTGATGTGGTCGACCGCACCCAGGTAGTTGCTGCGACCGAAACCCTCTACGTCAACAGCAAGGACGGATTCGCCGGTTGGGGGTTGAAAAAGGATGAGGGCGTCGAGAAGTGCTCGAAGATCGACGACATCATCGCCTTCGACGGTGAGGGTGTGATGCGGGTGACTAAAGTAGCAGACAAGGCATTCGTCGGTAAGCGTGTCCAGCACATCGCCGTTTTCCGTAAGGACGATGAAAAGGTTTATTCGATGATCTACCGCGACGGCCGTCAGGGTGCGGTTTACGCCAAGCGTTTCAAGGTAGGTGGAGTCACTCGTGACAAGGAATACGATCTGACCAAGGGGACGAAAGGATCACGTGTAATCTACTTTGCGGTGCACGATTCTGAGGAGGAGAGTGCCGAGAATGCAGTGTTGGTTCATCTCAAACCAGCACCTCGATTACGCAGTTTGTCTAGATTGTTTGGCTTCGGTGAGCTGGCGCTCAAAGGGCGCTCAGTCAAAGGGAACCTTGTCACCAAGCATACTGTTGATCGCATTGTCCGTGCCCCTAAAGATGGTGGTGATCTCGAATTGAAGTAGGTATCGTAGGCATAAGTAGAGTGGGTATCTCTATGCGAACGTCTGATGGGTAGAGTGGATACGACGAGGTGTTTGCGCAACCAGACATATGGCTCTGAACGGGCCAACCATCAGGCATCTCCGAGACTATCTGGAGAAAAAATCAGCAATTTTTGATATGTAGTCTTGACGATTGAACAGTAATTTTGAACACTGTTCATATGAATAAACTAATCTACGTTTCTGGATGCCTCATGGAGTCTCTCAAATCAAGAACTCAGCGCGCTGTTTGTCTACTGCGCGGCCAACAATACCAGCCTAATCGACGACCGCAATGGCAGCAACTGGAGTTACCATTTACTCGTACACCCGTGCGCAGGTGGAACAGGTAGTTGGTGGACATAGGCTCTGCGGTGAGTTAACATACTAGTATGATATACAAGTTATTCTGTGTGTTGATCTCTTTAACTTATACGGCAAGCTCAGCGGTTGCCAAGAAGTGGGAGGCATATGAATGCGAATTACTAGCAGAGAAATATTTTGATGGTGACAGCTTTTGGGTGAAGACCGACCGAAAGAGCACCTATATATTTCGTCTATATGGGGTGGACTGTGCGGAAACTGACAAACGGTTTCTCGAGCGGTTAGCTACACAGGCTAAGCAATTTAATATTCCACAAAATGATGTTGTGTTGTGGGGTGAGAAGGCAAAAAAGTTTACAAAGAAATTCTTGGAGAAAAAATTTACTGTTTACACTCGGAAAGAAAAAGCGCGTGGAGCGGGAGAAAAAATCAGGTATTATGCTTTAATCGTGAATGCAGATGGCGAGCGCCTAGACGAGGCGCTAGTGAAGGCAGGTTTGGCCCGAGTTTACGGATTTCATGCCTCGTGGAATGAACCTTTCTGGGGTGATGCAAAAGTGAAGATGCCGCGTGATTGTGACAGGTTCGACTTTGAGCGCAGATTAAAACGCCTCGAGAAGAAGGCTCAAAATGAGAAAGTAGGAGTATGGCAACGATAAGACTGACTGGCTGAGCTATGACATAGAACAAGACTTGAACGTTTATGAGACATGATACTATTTGCTGCGTTTCATTAGTAGCATACCTAACAGTTTTTTTACGAGTTTAGGGCGCTCTGCTGCTCGATCGATACGTTCACCAATATCATGCTCGACATTGAAAAGCAGTGGTTTCTCTAGGCTCGCATGAAAGCCGTGGTTGCTGCCGGTTTGAGATGGGATGGCAACCATCAACTTCCATGGGCCGTTGCGGATACCTATAATATTGTTTTTTGAATGGCTGTAATAAAATTCGAATTCACTGAGTTTGGGCGCAGAGGAGTTTGGGACGATGAGTGCCCGGATGTCTCTACCATCCAACACGGCAGTATTTGGGTGTTGAGCGCCGGTGATTGCAAGCACGGTGGGCAATACATCTAGGGTGCTGGCAGGGGTAAGTTGACGTTTTGGAGTAATGTAATCAGGCCAGTAGAAAATCCCTGGGACCCGATGGCCACCCTCCCAGCATGAACCTTTGCCATCGCGAAAGGGAAGGGCATAGCCAACATGCATACGGGCTTCCCCATACTTGGGGTGTATATGACCAAACTTTGATTGTTTGGTGTTTCGAAACCTGACCCAAGGACCATTATCTGATGAAAAGATGACTAATGTGTTTTTCTCGATATTACATTCTGTGAGTGTTTTTAAGATCTGCCCAACCGAGTCGTCTACTTCTGCCATGACGTCGCCTAACAAACCTCGGCGAGATTTTCCCTTGAACTTATCACTGACATAGAGTCCTAGGTGTGGCTGGTTGTGCGCGATGTAAGCAAAGAATGGCTTGTCTTTGTTTTCTTTGATGAAGTCGACAGCAGCCATGGTATAGCGACCAGTTAGTGATGTGGAGGCGACTCTATCGGATGGTAGGTTGTTTGCTATTTCTGAGTATCCGGGGATTGGGTTAGTACCCATAGGGTCGGATTTGAGTAGTTTGGAATTAGCGTAGTCGTGCGAGACGTTGGTACCGAGCCAGCTATCAAATCCATGAGCTAACGGTAAGCTCTCGGGAGTCATCTTGTTGGACTTGTTAGGATTTCCCATATGCCACTTACCAAATATGCCTGTAGCATAATCATGATTTTTTAAGGCATCCGCGACGGTGGTTTCTGATTTTTTTAAATGAGGTTTGGCGCTCGGTCCGATCACCCAAGTCCCGAATCCTGAGTGCATGGGATAGCGTCCGGTGAGAAGTGAGTAGCGTGATGCGCTACATGCTGGTGAGGTTACGTAAAACTGAGTAAAGGTTACCCCTTCACTCGCAATGCGTGAAATATTAGGGGTTTCGATCACGGGGTTTCCGTGATGTGAGTAATCGCCAAACCCACTGTCGTCTAGGTAGATGAGCACTACGTTGGGTTTATCTGTGGCATCTCGCGCGATGGATGAGATGGAAAAACAAAATAATAAAAGGAATAATCGAGTTAGGATCATACCTGTAGGTTACAGGTAAGATTCCTGGGGATGAAGATATATTTTTGCAGATTGATTGAATTGGTTAAGCATGGTTAAATAGTTATGTGCAATTAACAGCGATTATTCTCACATTATTTACTGCTAGCTTTGCGCTCGTATCATTGAGTTCGTGTTCATCACAAATGCGAGCTAGTGAGAGGTATCTCACCCATCGCTTTGATTATGGAAATACTGCTTACATTGCACCTAACGGTAAAGCGACGGCACCACCACGTGCTCCACGTCGGGTTAAGCGCATGATTGCGGCAGCAAATGCACTCACTGAAAAGCCCTATATTTATGGTGGCGGCCACCGCAGTTTTTATGATCGTGGTTACGATTGCTCAGGTGCTACTTCATTTGTTCTCCATGCAGGTGGTAAACTCGACCGTCCTCTGGTCTCACAGAACTTTTTTGATTATGGTAAAAAAGGATATGGTAAATGGGTTACTATATATGTGCGCAAAGGGCATGTATTTCTTGTTATTGCCGGACTTCGATTTGATACGGGCGGATCTTGGCGATCAACTGGGCCAAGATGGAAACCTCAACGGCGTGGCGTAAATGGTTATTACGTTCGTCACCCTAGAGGTCTCTAGGAATAGACCCTGCAGTAATGCATCAGTGAGTCTATTGATCAATGCGCCAAAGGTGTCAGTTAAGTTATTGTGAGATCGTTGAGGATTTCCATAATCTGTGTGCCCGACGTATTAATCTTAAGAAGCATTTGTTGATATGCATAATGCCCATTACATACCCACGCGCATGAACTCCTAACCAATTTGATCAGCACTACGCATTTGAATATCTGTGATTTCGACATGCAGAGGAGTCTCTAGGATATGCATGATAGAATCTGCGACATCATCGGGTGTGAGCATCTGCATTGAAGCCTTGGTTTTTTCCAAGTGATTTTCTCGGCCTTTGAAATAGTTGTTGAGTAAGGGGGTATCAACAAACCCGGGGGAAACTGAGGCGACCCGAGTTTTTTTCCCATCTGCTCGGAGTTCTGAGCGCAGGGCATCAGTCACGGCGCGAACTGCAAACTTGGTGGGCGCGTAGAATCCACCGGATGGAGGTACTCTGTGGCCACTCATGCTAGAGATGTTGATGATCTGTCCGGCATTTTCAGGAAGTAGTGGAAGTGCTTTTTGGCAGCAAATTGTGAGTGCTTGTACGTTCACGCGCCACATTGCCTCCCAATCCGCGGGGCTGCCATCGGAAATTCGAGATAGTAATGCAAATCCGGCATTGTTGATGATGGCATCGAGTTTGAGAATATCGGTGAATACAGTGTTGATAGCGTCCGCGTCGGCAAGGTCGCACTGGATTGGTTTGACGCCGTTGATCAATTCAGATGTGTTACGGCATAAACCGAGAACTTTGGCGCCTTTTTTAAGTAGCCTCTTGGAGGTGGCGAGGCCGATGCCTGATGAGGCGCCGGTTACAAGAATGATTTTTCCTGTGAGTGACATGTTGGTAGTGAGTTAGCGTTTGGTTGCCTCGTAAATTTTATTGTAGCCTTGAAATGGCTCTGGATCGACATTGAACCAGCTGCTATTACGAGCGCGCTCTTTGTTATAGGGTGGTGCAAAAATATCAATTAGCTGGGTTAGGTTTTGTGCTTTCAGCCGGTGGATATTGCGCTCCTTGGATGTGAGCGTTGAGACCTTGCCTTTGGTGAGTAGGGCGTGGGAGGTTTCTTTGAGTAACACGTTTTTGCTATCATTGCGCTTTCCTAACAAATCATAGTTCCAGACGTCGGTCTTGCCGGTGGCACAGAGGATGACGCCAGTCATGCCGGGGTGGTCGTGGTGCTTAATCTGCTCACCTTGTTCGAACTGGAGCATGCAGACTTCGAAGACACGTTGTTTCTCGAGTTTGTAGAAATCGACACGTTTGTTTCCTAATCCGTTTTTTGTGTTTTCAAACGCTTCAGCGAGTGCTGGGTCTTGAAGATTCAGTTGCGCCATCAGAGCGGCGGATTTTTTTACATACGCCTTTTCACTCCAGTTATCGAGGTGCTGTTTGGCGGCTTCTTTTTCAACTTCTGTTAGGAAAGCATCCCAGTTAATTTTTCCGTCGGAGGGGATCCGGCCATGACACGCGTTTGCACGTGTCGCGAGTGCTGTGATAGCGGGAAGTGCCATCCCTAAGCCCAAAAAACCGGGCAAGGAAGTGCGGATGAAATGTCGGCGGTTGTAGTCGTCCATAGAGATATGCTAGCACAACGAAATGAGTAGTGCATTCAAAAGTAAACTTATGGACGATCAAATATGACACTCAGGTTGAGCTGCTTGCTCGCTGGCACGGTGAATGCGAGGATGCGTTTCCCTTTGTTCTGGTTTTCGATGTCTTGCGATGGTTTGGCGTCGAGCACAGTCCAGTTGCCTCCGTGTTCATCGATACGAGTAAGTCGAAGTTGTTTACCAGATTGCTTGAGAATTGCTGCTTTTCCCACGATCTTGATTTCTGCTGAGGTCACGATCGCCCATCTCACATAGTCCTTTGGGGCGCTGATGGTATCGGTTACCGTGACGCTGTGATTTTTTCGATCAAAGAGGCAGTCGCGGATCACTTTTTCTGCTTGCCCTTGGTAGGCGGATGTTAGGTCAAAGCTGGTGGTGCCTTGATCCTTTTCACTGCTAAAATAAGTTATTGGACATGGAGCAGCATTGGGGTTTTGCAGCCTGTCGCCAATCATGAGTGTATTATGGCTTCTGTTAGTGAGGCGGTAATAATTCCAACGTTTATCCCCAAAGTATCCTGGCATATTGTAATTATCTGCGCCGAGGTCATGCGCCCAGCGAATGCCGTCGGATTCCAGAACAAACGTGCCCACATCCATTTGTCCGTGACTCGCACCTGGATAACCACCTTTGATGGCAAAATAGAGAGCATTTTTGTCGCTCCAATCAGTTCGGAATGTCGCGATGGGCTGGCTGCCTCGCCATTCAGAGTCGAGTGGTAATGGTGGAACTTCTTTTTCAGGTGTTTGAGGCAACCACAACAAGTGAAGTGGAAATAACCGGTCACTGCCTCCATATTTGTAGCTGGGATTTCCCGAGATGTCTTTTTTGAGTTTGGTGCGCAGGTAATAGCATGTGGCCGGATGGTTAAATTCTCTAGCCATCCACGATTGTGCGGCTGTGACACGACTCCTTGTCGGTTTGGCATCAGCAAAATTAAACACGTAACCCGTGGGGCCGGTAAGGTGTTCGATGAAAAGTGGAGAGGTTTTGAATTCTGGCGGGATGGGAAGGCTGGGTTTTGTTGAGTCGGATCGGAGCAGTGCCAGCCCTAGCACGTGGAAATTAGACCCGTAATGCCAGTAGCTTGGCCCCTCTGGATAGGCGCCGCTAGGAATGTAAAACTTGTGGCATTTTTTGAGTGTCGCCAGCGCACCAGCACGCGCTGGGTGAAGGGGATCACCTTTTTTTTCTAAGGCACGTTCTGCGAATAGCAATCCTGTGGCGCAGACTTGTGCCCAGTTGTTTCTGCCATCTGTCCACCACGCTTTTTTCTTGTCAGTGTAGCTTGAGCGTGCGGGATTCAGGCCCTTTATCCGCAATGCATTACTGTAGTGATCACGCTGCTCCTCGGTAAGCTTGTGATATAGCCAGTCGTAGCCAATTGCTACAGCCGTCGACATCTCACCGGTGTCGAGAAAATGTGAGGTATTCCAATCCTTTAATGCACATGCGGCATCGAGTTCCCTAACTGATCGGTCGAAATATTTTTTTTCACCACTGAGTCTCCAAGCCATGGATGTGTGTAGAATGACGCCCAGCGCGTGACGGCTTTCGCGTAGGAGGCGTTTACCATCTGGAATGTGATGTCGACAGACAGGGAAATCAATTGCGAGATCAGCACGCCTGATGAGTTCCTTATAGATGTCTGCAGCGAGTGGGTCCGATTGAATACGTTTCTTCACCGCTGCTTCCTCTGTTTTTGGAAATAGGATACGTGGGTGGGTCGGCAGGGTATTAGCAGCCGAGATAGGAAGCGAGCTCAACAGAGTCAGCAATAACAGAAAAATGCGCATAGTTACTCATAAAATACCACGCGTATGGGTTCTTCTTTCACCGATTGCTGACCCAAACCGACTTCAGATAATCCTCCCCCGTGTATTCCCCCGGCATTTTAAGGGTGGTGATGTTTTGTCCGGTTGCACCCTGATGAACAGCACATGCAAAATCGTGAGGGTCGAGTTTGCGGCAATTCGTGCAGCAGAGGATCCAGCCATCTGGTTCGAGACAGGCGTGGGCGAGAGCCACAAGGTGGGCGTAGTCTTTTTCCACCCGGAAGACCTTACCCTTGTCGTCACGTGAGAAGGTAGGTGGATCGAGGATGATACCATCGAATTTCCTTCCCTGACGTGCGAAGCGTTTGAGCCAGTGAAAGGTGTCTCCTTTGCAGAAGTAGTGGTCGGCTGAATCGAGATTGTTCGCGGAAAAATTATCGCGTGCCCAGTCGAGGTAAACTTGGGAAAGATCGAGCGTGGTAGTGGTTGCACCGCCAAGTGCAGCACAGACGGAAAAAGCACCGGTATAGGCGAAGGTGTTGAGCACGGTCTTTCCTGCGGCAGAAAACTCACGGACTCGTTGTCGGTTCAGTCGCTGGTCGAGAAAAATGCCTTGCGAGTAGCCTGCTTGAAAATTGATGCGGTAGTTCACGCCATTCTCGCGCGCAATGAATGCCTCGTTCTGCACTGGGCCCGCGATGTGGCTAGGGGATTCTTTTTCGTGCTGATCGAGCTGTTTCCAGTAGCAGGATTTTTCTTGCTTGATGAGCCATGATTTGACTTCGCGATCGAGGTAATTAGTGCGCGTGGAGACCAGCCACCTGTCCGCGAAGGTGTCGAGGAACAAACCCGGCAGACCATCACCCGCAGCGTCGACGAGCCGCAGTGCATTGGTGTGGTCATTGAGTAGGTGACTTCGCTGATGGATAGCGTGTGCGAGTGATTTTGTCATGGGGCTGATGGCTATTGACTATTGGCCAATGACCAATAACCATCCAGCCGAAATGTCTGATTTATCTTCCTCCTTGAACGAAGCGGTTGCGGCGGATCACCTGCTTGAATCGTCGCGTGACAACATACTTGCCTTACTTGATGGCACGAGCAGTTCAGTGGCGGCGGCTGCAATCGATGAATTGGTTCAAAATGCTGAGTGGAAAGAACTGAACGATCGTTTTTTTAAGACCCTCGCATTTGGAACCGGTGGGCTCAGAGGCAGGACGATTGGGCGTGTGATTACGTCAGCCGAGCGAGGGGTAGGAGGACCCAACGGGCGACCCGAGCATCCATGTGTGGGAACGGCATCAATGAATTTTTACAATGTCAGCCGTGCAATCCGCGGTATGATTATCTACCTGAAGGGCTATCTTGCTGAGCAAGGAGAAGATAGGAAACCGGCGTTTGTGCTCGGCCACGACACCCGTCACTTTTCACGAGATTTCGCTGAGTTTTGCGCAAAAATTTGCAACGATCTCGGCTGCGACGTGTATTTGTTTGATGGCCCACGTGCCACTCCAGAAATTTCCTACGCCATCCGGGCGCTCAATGCCGATGCTGGCGTTGTTCTCACAGCTAGCCATAACCCAGCGCATGACAATGGCTTCAAAGCATACTTCAATCAAGGTGCGCAGCTTGTAGAGCCAAACGCCACAGGCGTGATCACTGAGGTGAACGCACTGGTGAGTGAGGAATACGATCCTGTGGCCGACCAAGGCACTCTTCATGTGCTCGGCGCAGACATGGACCGCATTTATGAAACGGATGCCAAGATGCTGCTGCTCAGGCCAGATTTATTAGAAGGCGGCGGCACCAAGGTGGTTTTCACGAACTTGCACGGAACCGGAGGTCATTGCATCGTGCCCCTGCTCACGGATCTCGGCTTTGAGGTGTTTACGGTTCCAGAGCAGGATGTGCAGGATGGGCGGTTTCCAACGGTTGATTCTCCAAACCCAGAAAATGCACCTGCGCTAGCTATGGGCATTGAACTGGCGGAAAAAGAGGGAGCGGAAATCGTCATTGGCACCGACCCCGACTGTGATCGAATGGGGGTGGCGGTAAGAAATGACGAGGGCAAGATGCAGCTGCTTACGGGTAATCAGATAGGTTCGCTAATGGCATGGTATCGAACTAAAACACTTTTTGAGCAAGGTGTCATCAACGACTCAAACCGCAGCCGTGCGGTGTTAATCAAAACATTTGTCACGACTGAGCTTCAGCGTGCTATTGCTGAAAAGTATGGTGTTGGT
>JABHEX010000279.1 GCA_018676385.1 Akkermansiaceae bacterium | reverse complement strand
TTATTCTTCCAGCTTGGTAGGTTATACGGGCTGGTCGGTAACCCATGCGACTTCATCAGATCAAAGATGGCACTCTCGGTGCTGCCTAGTCCTCCTGCTAGCTGACTCTCGCGAGAGACCATGACAATGCGCTTGTGCCCGAGCTCGATCAAACGCTGCACGGCATCGCACCCCGCGCTGACGTGATCTGGCCCGACACCCGCAATCGGCAGCCTTCTGCGTCTGCCAAACATGGCGAAGGCCGGGGTTTCCTGCTTCGAGAACCATTCCAGCACATCACGCGAGCCGGAGCAGACGATCCAGGCGTCCGCCGGTGTCTGTTTCACCCAGCGAGCGACGCGGCGCACATCGTTGCCGAGTTCGGACAACGATTTCTCAGTGAAATAGGCGCTGTGCCCTTGAGACAGTAATGTTTTCTGCATGCCAAAGGTCCAGTCCTCGCTCTGCTCAAGCGGCTCATAATCCAGAATCGCCACCCGCAGTGCGGGTGTGTCCATGTCCTTCAAATCAGCGATCTTACGCCGTTTACCGGCTCCTTGGGCAATCAGCAGCCCCTCCTTTTCAAGCTGTCCCAGGGCAGACCACACCGTCTTGCCGTCCACCCCCAGCTCCTTCGCCAAGGCCGGCCCGCCAGGCATCGTTCCGGTCCACCGCCCGCGCATCAGCTCTTCACGCAAGTATGCGGCAACCTGTGCCGAGGGGGAGAGTAAGGTGAATTCCATCTAGGAGAAAACCTATTCAGAAACGGAAAGGTTGCAACATTAAATTATCTAGACTTAATTATTCAGTGGGGGTATTTTCTCCTTTGTAAGTGGTAATGCTCTCTATCATTTGCTCATGTGTGTGTAACAGAAGATCTACAAAGATCATGGCAGAGCCCCCAAGAAAATAATAACTAAAAATACACATGAAAAAAACTAAACTAATAACGATGACAAGTTGCGTAGCATTTGTCGTCTCAGCTAATGCCGCTACAGTAACAGTTGGCTCAGCTCCTGTGGTTGATGGTGCAGACCAAAGCAACTATGCGACTCAAGCCAATAAGCACAAATTCTGGGCTGAGAACTCAGGAGCTGGTCTAACAAGAGGACAAACTTTTACAACAGGATCAGAAGATGTTGTGTTAAATTCATTCTCCTTCGTGGTCGGTGACAACACTCAAGCTCAAGCTACAAAGACCTACAACATACGAGTTGGATCAGTAGCAGAAGCACTTGGCGTATCTCAGTTTAATGTTATCGCTGATCAAGATGCTACACAGAACGATTTCTGGGGAACTGCTGCTTCCACTGGGGTTGTTAATGATGGAGAGACAGCGGCGCCATGGGCGACCTTCACTTTTGATAGTCCCGTATCATTGTCTGCAAACACTGAATATGCTGTAGATCTCGGTATGTCTTCCTCTAGTGGAGGTTGGCAGGGTGGCATTCCTTACCTTTCATATTCCAACAGTGCAGTTGATGGTGCCATGTTCTCATCTGGAGTTACTAACACTGATCCCGGTACTGGTGATACTTCAATGAATGTTGATGGTAATGGTAGAGATATGCTTTTTCACCTCGACATGGAGGTAGCAGGAGCCGTTCCAGAGCCTTCCACCACAGCCCTTCTCGGTCTGGGTGGACTCGCACTGATTCTACGTCGTCGTAAGTAATTTCGACAAAATTGTTCAACATCATATTAAAAGTTAGCCCACTTCCCATCATTGGGGAGTGGGTTTTTTATATGAGGTGCTCGCGCTCAACTCAGTTTTGGTGATCTATCTATTAATAATTATTACCTCGATAAAATTTGCGGTTCTTCTATATTTTAGTTGGGGTAGCAGACAAGATTATCATCTTTAGCCTCTTTGGGCCGCTGTTCGAATTATTCGCGATTAAAAAACGAACCAGAAGCTCACTTGTGCTGCCGTAGCCTTTGGCATAGCAGGAAGCCTTTTCCTCACTATCTCTAGATAACGGTTCGCTGATTGACTGTATCGCCAATATACCGATAATCATAACACATTCATATGCAGAAGCACCTATTTGATGTCTTTGTCACGGTATCCATGCCAACCTTTTTATTTGAACGATGAGTAAAAAACGCACGACTTCGCCAACATCTGCAAGCCCGACTCAGAAGAGTGGGATGGTTCGCTTACTCAACTTGCGCTTAGTTATTGTTATTGTAGCTGTCGGCATTGCGCTTTACGGGATACGTCATTTCTTGGTTACACGTGATGACAACGGGAGTCAGGATAGGAATGCTGTATCGACAGAGGTTGCCCCTGAGAAAGAAGCACGGGTGCCTGTCAACCAAGGAAGATCCTGGAAAGAGATCGATGACCCGTCTAGAGACGGCTGGGATACTGAGGTGCTTGGCAATCAGGCAAAAAAAGATATTGCTCAGGCTTATACGA
>JABHEX010000278.1 GCA_018676385.1 Akkermansiaceae bacterium | reverse complement strand
TCCACACTCATGGAAGTACCACCCTTTGGAGAAATCCAGCGCATGCGCGTGCTGCCGTCGTCCTTTTTCAGCATCTCCTCATACGTTCGTCCATAAAAATCAATGCACATCCCTGCGGCGGCATTACCCTGGGCAACGTCATGAGGAATCTTGGTAGCACTGTCAGTGAAATATCGCGCATTCGACGCAATCTTCTGAATCAGATTGATACCTTTGTCCCATCCATCACTGCGGGCACGCATATCAAATTGGATCTGAGTCTCCCCCGGTTTGCGTTGCAGTGCCGTGACTGCCTCATGAATTTGCTCTTGGATGAGCATCTCAAAAGCACGAGAAACCGATCCGCTTTTTGACGGATCAGCCAGAGCAATAGAACCAAAATACTTTGGATCACCTAGGTCAGACCACCTTGTTGGCGGTTTTATCTTAAGCCTCTTCAAGGAATCCAAATTATAACAAATCCCAAATCGTGAGAGACACACACCTACCCATGCGTGCTGTGGGTCATAATACTTCTCCCCAGTAAAATATGCCGGAATCACATTATCGCTGAACCATGCTGGGTGCTTTTCAAAAACCTCAAGCTTGGCAAGGTGCCCAGCCTGCGCCTGCTTGCGAAAATCATAATCACCACCACCAAAAAATATATCAATCCCTATGCCATCGTCACCGACTCTTTCAGCAGCCTTATATTTTCCATTTAGAATCTTGCGAATCTCAGATGTGCCACCCGGTGTAAGCCAATTTACATACACAGACTCTCCTGTTTTTTCTCTCCACCAATCCTGGAACGCCTCACCAAACTCCCGACGTATCGTCTCATTATGCGGTGTGATGATGTTGATCCTACGGTCGGCATTATCCACAGTCACATTGCCACCATCTTGCTTTTTGCTGAGCACGATGGGGGCAGCGACGCAAAGAACAAGCGCGGCGGCGACCATGGTCTTACTGTTCACCCACTTATTCATACCTTTAAAATAACGACATCCGCCGGACTAATGGTAAGCAGCACCCGATCACCTGATTGACGCATCGATTGAGGGTTAGCCTCTGAGACATTCCAGAGCAAATCGCCTTCACCCTTAACCTTATACTGCACATTACTTCCGAGATACATACGCTCAATTACCCGTCCATCGACTCGGTTGACAGGCACTTCAGAGCTACCAACGGATAGCGCCTCAGGACGTATCGACACAAGCACTTCAGACCCATCATCCGGCCGCCAATTACCCTGCGCTACATAGCCACAAAAGTTTCCAGATGAAGTATTTAAATGAACTTTCAGCCTGCCTTCAGTATCCTCAACACCCTGAACAGTAGCTTTCATAAGATTAGTTTCACCAATAAATCCTGCAACATGGGCGCTTAGTGGGCTCCTATAAATATCTTCTGGAGTACCACTCTGAACAATCCGACCAGCATCAAGAATTGCCATACGGTCAGCCATAGAAAGTGCCTCCTCTTGGTCGTGAGTTACATACACCCCTGTAAGGTTGTTCTCCTTTACAATACGGCGGATTTCACTACGCATTTCAAGTCGCAGCTTAGCATCAAGGTTGGATAACGGTTCATCTAGTAATAGGCATTTAGGTTTTACGACCAATGCACGTGCCAACGCAACACGCTGCTGCTGACCACCAGACATCTGGTCAATTCTACGATCGCCATAGCCCTCAAGGTGCACCATCTCAAGCGCCTCGCCAACGCGCCGCTCAATCTCTTTTTTCTCCACCTTTCGCTCCTCTAATCCAAACCCGATATTCTGCCCCACATTCATATGCGGCCACAAAGCGTAGCTTTGAAACATCATCGCCGCCTCGCGCTTGTGGGTAGGAAGCTTGGTTACATCCTTATCACCATAAAAAATCCGACCCGACGTCGGCGTTTCCAGTCCTGCAATGCAGCGCAACAAAGTGGTCTTACCGCAGCCACTAGAGCCTAACAAAAAAAACAATTCACCTTTTTCGATAGCAATACTGGCATTGTCCAGCGCGCGAACATCGCCATACTCCTTAATGATTGAATCTGCCCGTATCGCGTCCATATATCGTTATCATCATTGCCTCATCATACCTTGGCAAGTCAGAAGATGAGTCAAGATGCTAATGTTTGTGTTATGAAGGCCGCTACGCCTACTCCCCCAGAGAACCGTCACTAAAAAACCCTCAGGCAATCACCTGAGGGTTTTGAAATAATTGTAGCTCGTCAGTCGGCTAAAACTTGTAATCCAAGTAGAACTGGAACTGGCCACCTTCATCAGCCTCTTTGTCGTCAGATGGTGTGCCAAGTGGGATCGCGTAGTCGATGGCTAAGGGGCCGAAGGGTAAGTTCAGGCGCAGGCCAAAACCAGCGTCATGGTATATATCCGATCCAAAGCTCCATGAACTAGCATTAACCACACCTACATCGTAGAACAAGGCACCTCGAACACGCTCAATGAGTGGGAAGGTGTATTCGACAGATGCGAATGCTGAGGTATTACCACCAAGAACCTCGCCAGTTGCCGCATCACGCGGCCCAACGTTACGGTTTTCAAAGCCCCGTAGTGAGTGTGGGCCACCAAGGTGCTGGCGATCAAAAATAGGCACAAACTTGCTATCACCATGGGTATCCGCGACGTTAAAAGCCCCTTTGACATTGAGGATACTATCCCCCCAGAGTGACCAGTGCTTGGAACCAGAGCCGGATACAACAAAGACATCCACATCACCTCCAACTAAGCCACCAGCAAAGCTGACCCCCAGGTCAATCTTATGACCCCTACGAGGCAGCTTGTTACTATCTCGGCTGTCATAAACGTAGTTTAGGCTGAGTGCGCTCCGGACATAATCACCATCCTCACGATTAAACATGGACTCCGGTCCAGCAAGCGCAAGCGTTGCTGAATCAACTTCGATACCAATTTTTTCGATGCGATACTCACCTCGCAGATAGGAGCGTTTACCAAGCGGCTTGCGCAGTGAGAGAGCAAAGCCGTGCTGGCTCTGCTCGTATTCGGAACTATAATATTGCGCATCACGATAGAAAAACTCAGTCCCAAGCGCGAGGCGCTGGCCCATAAACCATGGCTCTTGCCATGAGAGGCGGAAGTCGGTGCGCTCGCTACCCAGCTGAATACGCGTGTTAAATCGCTGACCTGCTCCAGTGAAGCGACCCCAGTTTGTGATATCGAAGTTTGTCTGCTCCAGATTGATGTAACCTACAATGCTATCAACCGAGCTAAATCCTATACCAAAGCTAATTGAGCCGGTCTTTTTCTCATTGACTAGAATATTAATGTCTCGGTATCCGGCTTGATCGCTTGGGGAAGCTGTTGCCTGAACTTGATTAAAGTAGTTCATGTTCTGCAGACGCTTACGAGAGGTCTCCAGTTCAACAGTGTTCATATTATCGCCGGGTTTCAAGGGTAGCTCGCGGCGAATAACGCGGTCTTGTGTCTTGTCGTTACCCTCAATAGTGACACGCCCCACGAGATAGCGGCGTCCCTCAACAATCCGGTAAGTGATGGAAATTGATGTCGGGCTAATATTACGGATATCTGGAGTGACTGCGGCATCGGCATACCCGCGAGAACCATAATACTTGCGGATCATGGTAATATCATCTCGCATCTTAGAAACTGCATAACCATCACCAGAATTCAAAGTCAGTGATGGCAGAAGTTCAGATGCTTGAAAGACAGTCATTTTGCCAAAACTAACAGAACCAACCGTGTATTTAGCCTCCTCTCGGATAGTAATGATGAGATCTACACGCCCGTCACCTACAGGAGCGCGTTGCAGTGTAGCTGATACGCGAAGGTAACCTCGGTCACGGTAGTAATCCAAAACGTTGTCGAGGTCATTATCAAGCTTCTCAGGATCGATACGGCCAGACTTGGTAAGAAATGAAAAGAAACCCTTTTCCTTGGTCTTCATTTCTTTCTCCAGCAGTTTGTCATCGTATGCATCATTACCAATGAAACGGATCTTGCGCACCTCAGCCAAAGCTCCCTCCTGAATCATAAACATAAGCTCAGCAGTACCGGCGACATCCGGCGTCTTCTGAATCCGGTGACTTACACCAACATCAGCAAACCCAAACCCACGATAATGATCTTGGATATTACGGCGTGCAGATAAGATAGCTGCATCGCTCATCACGCCCCCAGCCTTAAGCTTGGTGACACTTGCGAGCTTTCGATCTGAAAATCGTGTGTTCCCATGAAACCCAACAGCGACCACTTTGGCACGAGTCTGGATCTCAGCAGTGAGGCTCACTCGAGCACCAGCAGATTTCGCAAGCCAACGCACATCATCCACAAGACCACTCTCATAAAGGCTACGAACATCGTCATCGAGACTTGAGGCACTATATTTCTGTCCAGCACGCACTCCCATGAAACCCCTCAGCTTCGCTTCATCAACAGTTTTGGTTCCCTTGAAACGTATCGTCACTGAAGAAATAGTTTTCCCTTCAAAATTTTGAGCTTTTGCCGTGATGACGGAGCCTAACATTACGAACAATCCCGCAAATATTGTGATACATTTTAGGATACGATTAGAAATTATTTTGGACATGCGTGCTTATGGTGTGGGTTGAATAGTTTCCCATGTCACTATCTAACATCTTTTCAGTCAAGGGGAATCCCAACTGTTTTGGCAGGCAACCTGGAGTGGAATGATTAACTCCGATCAGATAACGATGGACTTTGATATGATTATCTCAACGTAGCAACGGGTGACCAAGCTTAGCTTTTGAGGTGAAAGGTGCACGCAAATAGGTTGGAGAGAGCGGTAGCTTGATAAGTGCATCACGACGAGTTGGGCTCAGATCTTGCCATACATCGATCAGGTAATGCGCCTCTGGTCGCACGCGCGCAACGCTCTGTGATAAGGCACCAGTGAGTTGAAATGACGCAGGATCATCAAAAGTGAACAAAGTTATATTCCCCGCTGATATCAGTTTTTTTTCGAACTCCTCATGATTCATGAGTTCTACCGGTGCGGCCTCACCTACATCATTGATCTTGCTTATATAATAGAGCCCTCGCCGAGCATCCCCCACTGCCATGGATGGTGCGTTTTGCCGGGCAAAAAAGGTAGCCGCAAACGACCCCAAACCAACGGCAGGGCAATCGTGTGCAAGTGCCACTCCCTGTCCCACAGCAATTCCGATACGAGTACCACTGTAACTGCCAGGCCCAGTCCCAACGATTACGAGGTCAAGTTTCAGCTCACCAAGTTCGTCTAATGAATTTTCTATGGCATTAAACACCATCGAGTTATGATTTCTATCGCTAGCGAACTGCTGCTTAAACACACAGCCACCATTCACCCATAGAGCCACACTTGCCTCCGGAACACAGGTTTCTATAGCTAAAATCGCCTTCACATGGTGAATTGTATTGTGAGAAAATAAATTACCAATGTCAGAATACAGAAAATATGACGTCCTAATGACATAATTCCACCAGCATTCATCCTTGCATGTCAGCTGGATACCGCTTATTTGACCGCACGCGTGCCCATTATTTACTGCTTACCTCTCTGTTAACTACTATTAAAAATACTGATTATGTCTGATTACGCCAAGGGACTCGAAGGAGTCGTCGCCAATGAATCCAGCCTCAGCAAGGTCGAAGGCCTAGAAGGAAAACTCTCCTACCTTGGCTATGATATAGATGACCTAGTCAACGATTGTACTTTTGAAGAAGTCACTTACCTCCTGCATAACGGAAGACTGCCAAACCAGTCTGAGCTTGATACCTTTTGTGTGAGCTTGCGCAGCCGACGCGAATTACCTCAGGGAGTGATTGATTTCCTGAAAACCGCCCCAAAGGATGCCTTGCCAATGGATATCATCCGCACGGGTGTCTCAATGCTCGGCCTGACTGATAAACGCGCTAAGATTGGCGAGCCCGATCACGATGCCAACCAGGAAGTTGCTCTTTCGATCGTGGCCCAGATCCCCACCATTGTTGCTTACTATCACCGCTCACGCCAGGGGCTTGATTTACCTGAAGTTCGTAGCGACCTCTCCGAGGCTGCTCACTTCCTTTACCTGATCAATGGTGAGGTTCCCAGCGAAGCTGCGGCACGTACACTCGACATCGCCTACATCATTCATGCCGATCACGGTATGAATGCCTCGACATTTTCCTCAAGGGTCACCGTGGCAACTCTGAGCGACATTTATTCAGCCATTACCTCAGCTGTTGGCACCCTGAAGGGCCCATTGCACGGTGGAGCCAATGAGGGTGTGATCCACATGCTCGAGGAGATCGGCGAAGAGGACAAGGTGGACGCCTACGTTGAGGACTGCCTGGCTAACAAAAAGAAGATCATGGGTATCGGTCACCGTGTATATAAAGTGCTCGATCCACGCGCACCTCATCTTCAGAAAATGGCAATCAAACTTACCGAGGAGCTTGGTGAGCCAAAGTGGATCAATATGTCCAATCGTATTGCCGAGATCATGCGCGAGCGTAAGGGGTTAAATGCAAATGTCGATTTCTACTCGGCTACCGTTTATTACTCACTGGGTATCCCAACTGATCTGTTTACTCCGATCTTTGCTATTGCTCGTGCTGCCGGCTGGACCGCGCAAGTGCTGGAGCAACTGCAAGACAACCGACTCTACCGCCCACTCACCAAGTACGTGGGACCTGCGGAAACCATGCCGGTACCACCGATCGAGACCCGGTAAACCTCAATAGGATATCAATTTTCCAGAACCCGGCGGGACGCGCTCCTTCCGGGTTTTGTATTCCCATACAGTCGGCACAATGCTTATACACGCACGACTGCTAGGAATTCGCTTTTTGAGTGAGGTGGCGGAGTGGTGGTGCCGATAGATGGGATTCCCGCAGCCGTTGAGCAGGTGTTCTCGATGCTGGGCCGCATCGAGCTCTGGGCGCGCCAGAACGATCCGGAGATGCCGCGGTATTAGGGTTGTGGTGAAAACCGATCATAGCTTCATCACCTGCACATTGCGCAGGTAGATGGGGGCGCCGCCGTGCTTGCCCTGGAAGCCAATCTTGCCTTTGCGGGGCAGAGTGGCGAGAGGCTTCTTCAGCCACGGTGGGGCTTTGGAGCCGTCGGGATTTTTCTTCGCATCCTTGAAGTCGGTGAGGTCGACGGCGTTCACACGTTGACCGTTGAGGTGCACGGTGATGATGGGGCCGGAGACGAGGATCACCATCTGGTTCCACTCACCGGGTTGCTTCACCGCCTTTTCGAAGGCGCCCTGACGACCGAAGATCGCAGCACACTGCCAGCTGCGTGGCTTGCTCGACCATTTCTCAGAGAAGTCGTCGGCGAGCTGGATCTCAACGGAATCGGTCACCCATTTCTTGGTGTCGCTGGCATGCACGAAGACTCCGCTGTTGGTGCCTTCGCCGTTCTTGAACTCAAGCTTGAGCACGAAGTCCGAGTAGTCCTCTTGGGTCCAGATGATCTGATCCTTGGTGGCGATAAGCACACCGTCTTTATCGATGGTCCAGACCCCTTCGTTGAAGGTGGCGTTGGAGAGATCATCCTTGAAGAGGGGTTTGAATTCCTGGGCCTGAGCCAAGGGGGCGAGAAGTGTGGCTGAGAAGAGAAGATGTTTGATCATGGGGTTAATGTTACGGTTGTAATGCTAGAAACTTGCATTTTGGCCTGAAGTGGTCGAGAGCATCATACGAGGGGGGGTGCGAGGGGAAGATGAATGATGCATTCCCAAAGGCCGCGGAGGCGGAGGAAGGTGCGGACGGGGTTTTTATTTATCCTGATACTCTGCCTGGTTATCCTGACCGAAGGATTTCGTGCCATACTGCTTCTCAATTTCCAACCTACGCAATTCATTTTCAGCCATTACCTCTTGCAGATGTGCTGCCTGCGAATTCCGCTGCCAACCGTGGAACAGCCAGCAGCCAGCGGCGAGCGATACCATCACCAGCAAAAAAATAACCCATGCCACTGCACTCAATGCGTAGACCGAGGGTAACTCAATAAACCCATTCATCGCCATGACGCCTGATCCCACCACGGCAGAAAACCAGAACCAGGTCACGTTCTTATCCGCGCGAAACATCATTAACATTACCACGCCCATCAGAGGCAAAAGCACAATACCCCACAGCGAAAACAATAAATAAAATGGTGCCCATAGCAATGACCACAGAACCGCCTCGCCCATTTCCAGAATAATCTCGCCCAGATCACCCCGCGCTCCCGCCCAAACGGCACCCGCCACCTCTGCAAAATAATACGATATTAGCGCCACAATACACC
>JABHEX010000277.1 GCA_018676385.1 Akkermansiaceae bacterium | reverse complement strand
GGATTTTATCGTTCTACTATAGACGGTCTATATGGGAAGGGGACGGCAAAAGCACTCAATAATTATAATAAAAATTACCTTCAGAATTCGGATCTTTCAAAAATTGCAAATATGAACTATCTCTTCGAAACACTGTCGATGATGGATAGTCCTTCTTCTGAAATAGAGACTGCGATTTCTAAAGGTAGACTTATACCTGAAGATCAATGCGCTTTGATTACAAGTGCTTCCAAAGATGAAAGTGTGATACTCGACAAATTAGTGAATTATACTTTTTTTTCTGATCCTTTAGGGGTTAAAAGTAATAACGGTTATATAGCGGCGTCCATTGGCATAGTTCAAAAAAGTGACAGTCAAAATATCCTCAGAGAATTTAAATCAAAAGGCTTGATTCCGGGCGATTCTTACTGTGCTAATGAAATCAGATTTGTTTCTTTGTTAGTCCCAAATTATAATTTTACGCAATTAGACGAAGTGTCGTTTGAGAACTTGATCAAAGAAGTGCGTACTAACCCACTTGCTGAGAGTAAAAAGCCCACTTTCACTTCTGCTTTGTCGCAGTGTCCTTCATCTGGTTTCTTTCACATGTGTTTTGGAACCCGGATATATGATCATGGAGAGATTTATGTTGGCGAATGGATTGATGACCTTAGCCATGGACAAGGTCGCCTAACTTATCGGGATGGCTCTGTGGAGGAGGGTTATTGGGAGCGAGGTGAATTTACTATGGTTGCGAACCTTTCCTTACCTCGCTGTCCAGCTTCCTTAAATATCAGCAGTTGGGACAACTGCAATGGCGGTTACTCTTCAAAAAGTGGGGATTGGTATAATGGTCAGTGGGTAAAGGGTGCCAGACATGGACCAGGGTTTGCTGCATTTGCCAATGGAGATCAATATCAAGGATGGTGGGAGAAAGATGAAATTAATGGAACTGGGACCTTTACCTATGCAGATGGCTCCACGAAGAAAGGCATTTGGGCAAAAGGGGAACTCGTTGGCGAAGCTATGATCACTGATCAGAGTATTACCAACGATGCAGCAGGCACATATGATAGCAGTCAATGTGGATCTGGTGGCGATACCTCATTAACTGTGGAGCCTGGTGCTTTTATTTTTCACGAAAGCTACTGTGAGGTGGTTTCTGAGACTACCGATGGAATGCGATCTAAAATTCAGACTCTATGCTCAGGCGAAGGCGAGGAGTGGTCTTTACTCATGGAGGTCGAAGCTTACATGAGCGGAAACCTTTTAATAGAAGTCCCTGAGGAATCATGGTCGACTATGTTTGAGTTTTGTACGAGATAAACTTTTGTGCTGGTCATCATTCATTAAGCGTCATAATTGACGCATCCTGTATAAAAGAAGACACCAGTTGATCAATAGAAGTTCTGAGACCTTCACCACAATACGGCTTTTAGTGTGCGCGGTACCCATCTCAGGAAATAATTCAGCCACTCCAAAGCCCTTATGTTGCACCCGTCCAAAACTCAGACCATGATTTCTGCCAGTTTTATCACATAATATTAGATCTTAAGAGCATTGAAGTATCGATAATTACTAGACTGTGTCGTACTAGTCTGCTGTTCCCGCCTAATGGTGCACATCTTGACTGGTGAGTGTAGGTGCAAAAGGGGCTAAATGGCTTACCGGCGCCGTGACATCCCCGCAATCATCACTGCTTAGCCGAGGGTTTTTACGGCCCATCTAACATCACAACAGTTCGAAAAGGCCAGTATAGCTTGGGTTTAGTTGTCTCTTTGCGAGGGAAACATAGTCCCCTGCAACTCCCCTTGCCAGCGTTTTTTTAGCGGCACGAGAACTTGGGTTTTAATGCAAAACCCGGGACTAGGTTTTCGATTAAGTCGTGGGACTTTTTTGTATAGTCTGAACTGGCTGGGTTCAAGGCCATCTTGAGCGTGCGGGTCGTTGTGCGTTGCATGCGTGCTGCGGTCCACCCTGCTTCACCCACTACGACTTGCCCGTGTTTACTCCATGCACCCAAATTCGTCTTATCGTTTTGGCATAGCTCTAGCCGTGCAATCATACTGGTTTGGCGCGGAAGACTCGGTTGGCCTGAGACGAAGTTACCTGTTGAATGAATGACAGGTACGACCCCACGATTTGTTTTTACCATATTCCATGGCTGGATTACGTGCGAATGCGTGCCAACCACGGCAGTTGCACCCGCTGCGGCCAACTCGTTGGAGAGGGCAACTTCTTTGGCAGCAGGTCGGTATTGATATTCAACGCCCCAATGGGCTAGTACGATTATGCCTGCAATCTTTGGGTCGTCCCCGAGCTTGCGAACCTCATTCAACAGCTCGGACTTATCATCATAGCACATGAGCACTTGGTTATGTTTATCAATGATCCCATTGGTCGAAAAGGTGCAGGAGATGAAGGCGAGCGGCCCCAATTTAGTAGGCAGGACTGTGGTAAACTGACGCGGCGCCCCTTTTTGAATCGTTCCTGTGTAGGCGAGGTCTGCAGATTTCAGCGCTTCAATCGTTTTATCTGCACCGATGCTGAAGCGATCTAGTGAGTGATTGTTCGCAGTCGAGACTAAATCGACCCCACTGACCTTTAGGTCCGCTAACAAAGAGGGGTGATAGTTAAACATAGGGTAAGATGTGTAAACAATGTCATCAAACACTGGACCAGGGTCATCGACCTGCCTGCCCGAGCGCGTGATGCCAACTGCGACTGGCCCCTCAAGGTTGGCCACGGCGATGTCGGCCTCTTGAAGAAAAGGAACCGCCTCTTTCCATAGACTTACGAAGCCTTGTTTATAGCCCTGCTGTTGTAATTGTTTGTGCAGCAGAACGTCCCCGACAAAGGTAAGTGACAAGCGTTGCGTGGTGCTGCAATAATTCAAAGGTGCACGAGATGATTCATATTTTAGTGTGCACTCTGGTTCATTCCCTATCTCACGCTTACAACTAGGTAAGGATAAAAATGACACCAGTAGAACAAGATTTAGAAAACGCATTCCATACCCCATCACCAGAGATCAAGCCTCTTAGTGATACTAAATGTCAGACCAGCAAAGATGTAAATGTCGCATACTATACGGAACTCATTAAGTGCCAGTTTACTTTTTAAAGTGGTAGCGCGTCAGCGACAGTAGCGCTTGTTGAAAGATCTTATTTTCTATACTTTAACCTCTGTGTCTAGACCCCTTAAATGCGTTTTTCATAGTGTTCTCAAACACCTTGCACTCACACTCCGATAGGGGAGCGCCCACGACTTTCGGGTTATAAGCCTTATGTTGCTCCAACATCAGACTTTACTTTTGTATGTCTTTACCTGGGTACTAATAGTGTTCGAAATTGACTTCACATATTTCTAGATAGCGGTATCATTGGGCAAATTGCTGGAGGAAGCTATGCGTATCCTATTTACGATCATACTTTTGTTAATAGGGAGCAGCGTTTTTGCGCAGAACTGG
>JABHEX010000276.1 GCA_018676385.1 Akkermansiaceae bacterium | reverse complement strand
CGAATCCAGCCAATCCACGTGCATGGTATAACTTGGGGCTTCTTATCGCTGAGCAAAATAAGCTCAATGAGGCCATCGACTGCATCCAAAGGGCAGAACAGCTCGATCAAAATAATGCCGATTTTCCATATGCGCGTGCTACTCTACACCTTCGCAAAGGGCAAAAAATGGAAGCGTTCGAGGCCTGCCGAACCGTGCTAGGGATTGATAGAAATCACCGCAACGCAATGCAGCTACTGCGGCAAATAGGTAATCCACAACAAAAATAGTCATGGGTAAAACCCTCAAACCTAATACCCTAACAAATCAGCTTCGTTACTGGTCGCTGCATTGTGGGCTTACAGGTTTACCCAGCTTTTGCCTCGCTTTGATTTACTTTAACTCCACGACCAGCGTGGTTGCGATGCTAACCGGTATCGCCACATTCATCATTTGCTTTTCTGCCATCACCTCCTCGTCACTTTATAGAAAACTTCACAGCGGTATAGTTGGCAGATCGATCAGATTAGGCACCCGCATCCGAATGATTGTCTCACTGGCGGGCTTACCATTTCTGCTTCCTCTTATCGGGCATGATGTTGATCAGGGTAGCATACCATCGATGTTTATTTTATTCACCGCAGATTTCTGGTTTGGGTATGCTGCATTGATAATAACAGCCGTGGTGGGTCAGGCGCTCGGAGGCAACTACAACGGGATCGGCTCAAGTAATTTTGAAGCTGATTTTGCCTTCATCTATATGACGACAGTCATCGAAGGCCTTCTCATTTCAGTATCCTTAGTATTAATTGCTTTCTTTACGCTAATTATTCTTAACGCCAAACGAAAACGGCGAATTTACCAAGAGTCAACAATTCACTAAGATATAGTCAGTTAGACATCTTTAATCCACTCTGATACTTACTGATTTTCCGTGAGCATCAAGCCCCTCGACACGGGCAAATGTTTCCACGGTCGCTAGGGATTTTTTCAATGCTTTCTGGTCCATTCTTACAACACTCGCGCGACGTTGGAACTGATCAGCACGCAAACCGGAGAAGGATTTTCCCGACCCTCCCGTAGGAAGGGTATGACTTGGGCCAGCAACGAAATCACCTACAGCAACAGCAGCTAATGAACCAACGTAAATTGCTCCAGCATTACGTATTTCGGCTAACCACCTGTCTTCATCTTCGACCACGAGCGACAAGTGCTCAGGCGCATAGGTATTACAAATATCGACTGCGTCCTGCAGACTCTTAGTAAGTAGACAAAAAGTGTTCTTATTCAGAACCTCACGAATATATTTCTCGCGGTTCAGCGTGGGCACTTGCTTTTCAATTTCCTTCTCTACCTGAACTAATAATCGTTTTGAGTTGGTTACAAATCCCACCACACTATCACCAGAGTGCTCAGCTTGAGCTAACATATCTGCAGCAATAAATTTTGCGTTCGCAGACTTGTCGGCAACGATCAAGACTTCACTTGGCCCAGGTAATAGATCAATACTGACAGCTCCCACAAGCTGGCGTTTGGCCTCAACCACAAAAACATTTCCTGGCCCAAATATTTTTTCAACAGGAGCTACTGTTTTAGTTCCCAATGACATGGCGGCAATCGCCTGGGCACCACCAATTTTGATAATCTCCGTAGCACCACTTTCAACTAGTGCATAAAGTAGTGCTGGGTTAATTTTACCATCTTTCCCTGCGGGCGTGGCTGCTAAAATTTGAGGCACTTCAGCCGCCTGAGCAAACGCTGCCGTCATTAGTGCAGATGAAACTAATGGAGCTTTACCCCCTGGAACATAAACCCCAACACGATCGTATGGAATAAATCGTTCCCCTATTTCTACACCCTCGTGGTTCTTTGCTTTCCAGTTCTTACGCATGCTTCGTTTGGCAAACGCATGAATATTTCGCTTACTAGTGGCCACTGCTTTCTTCAGGTCTTGATCAACAGCATCGTAAGCGTCATCAATCTCTTTGGGACTCACAAACAAGGAACTTGTAGTAAGTTTTAGACCATCAAACTTTTGAGTGTATTCAAAGACAGCCTTGTTACCCCGCTTTTGCACATCAGCAATAATTGAAGAAACGATATCCTCTACCTTCCTGCCTGCTGTGCCCGGAACAGCACGACGATCTAATTTTTTTACGAACCGCGGATAAGCTTTATCCTTGTAACTGAGCACATTCATAAACTGCACATACACTCTGATTGGATAATCTGCAAGCGTCTGACAATCCTATGTTTGGCAGTTGACTTAGGATGCCTTAGCAATTGCAACAACATCCTGCTGTTTGGAAACCACAACACCACCTGGCTGTTCCATGGTAATAACAAAAGCTTTTGGGTTTGTAATAACAAGGGGATTGTTAATAGCGATGACTGCCGTGCTTTGGCCTTCTGGGATATCAAATACCCCGCCGTCCACGGGTTTCGTATCACGTGTTGGGTCAACAATCCAAAGTTGGTATTGTTTTTTGCTGGGGTCATTGACTGGAAGATTGCTCAGAGTCATATATCCCTCCTGTAGCTCATCACTCCAGACCACTTTACCAGTCATTTTGTTGTAGCTATCAGTACCACCAAAATCAAGTTGGACCAAATTCTTGGTATTGCTCAGGATAGCATCACGAGCCTCTTCAGGCGAAGGGTTAAGCGCGATCGCAGGGATTGGCTGATCTGTATTAGGCCCACCATCTTGAGTAAGAGAATTTGCTACAAACAGAATCGCGAATAATGCTGCAATTGCCCATGGTATCTGTGGGGTAGTAACTGCGCGTTTCCATGCCGATAGTTTCACAATATTGTCTGCATCATTCAGTTCTGCATGGTCATCAGCCACAGTAAACTTTGAAATATCTTCTTGGAGCTGCCTCATCAGGCTGTCCGAAAGCTCAGTTTCTTGGTCGTGTGATAGCTCCGCCTCAATTGCGGCGGCCGTCAGCTCGAGTGATAGGTCAACCGTGCAGCTTGGGTCCTTTGAAAGGCTTTCCCACTGTTGCAACTCGTCGGCATCAAGATCGCCTAGGATACGTCCGGCTTCGAGCTCTTCGAAGTGCTTTAGTAGTTCTTGGTTAATCATGACATGTATGAGGTTGAGGGTTCTGCTGCTCCGAGATGTTGCAGCTTGTTACGTGCTTCAATTAAGCCCCGCCGTAAGCGGGTTTTGATGGTTCCTAACGGAAGACCTGTTTTGTCAGCTATTTCGGGGTGGGTCATTCCTTGTTCAAAATGAAAGAAAAAAATCTGTTGTGTGTCCTCTGGTAATTGTTTGATGACTTCACGAACGTCCTCACCTGCCGAATAGGCAACACTGGGCGGTTCAGTAGTGAGTTGGGTTAACAATTCGGCGTCTGGCAAAGGATCTAGCTGGGGACGGCGGCTCTCTTTACGTGCATAATCAATCGCACGCCGCCTTGCAAGCATGCCGATGAATGTGCTTTCGGTTGCGATTGCTGGGTCGTAACGTTTTGCAGATTTCCAGAGCTCTACAAAAGTCTCTTGGACTACGTCCTCAGCAGAAGAATGGTCGCGCACATAACGTTTGGCGATTGTCCAGACTAGTCCGCTGTATTTTTTGATGCAATGTTCCATGGCACGTTCAATTCCCAGAGCTACTTTCTGTAGAATTCCACCGTCTGATTGATCTGGTAAATTATTTGCCACGGACGATGAAAAAAAACTTTGGTTGAAAAATGTCAACCCCTAATGTTGGATTTAGCACCAACATTAGGAGATTGGCTTATAATTACAGGTTGTTACTTGGAAGGAGGAAGAATAACGTTATCGATTACATGAATGACTCCGTTCGTGCAATTGATGTCTGCCGTTACAACTTTAGCTGAATCATTTAAGACCAGTGCTCCACCTTTAACTGCGAGTTTGATGTCCTTCTTGTTAAGTGCAGGTGCCTTTGTCAGGGTAACAGCTTGCTTGGCCATGACTTTACCTGACACAACGTGGTAGGTGAGAATGTCGATGAGCTTACTCTTGTTTTCTGGCTTGAGAAGTGATTCCACAGTGCCTTTTGGTAATTTAGCAAATGCTGCGTCTGTTGGAGCAAACACGGTAAATGGCCCCGCACCTTTCATGGTGTCAATTAGGCCAGCTGCTTTGAGGGCGGCAGCAAGAGTATTGAAGGAGCCCGCGGCTACGGCGGTATCAACGATGTCTTTCGGGGCCTGCTTACTTTCTGCACTGGCAGGAGTTGCAAGTGCGGCCAAGCCGAAGATGATGGATGTGATAATTGCTTTCATAATTTTGTTCTTAGTTAGTTAGTTAGTTAGTTAGTTGGTTAGTGCAAACCCCGTTTGAGCTTACATATGAGTATTCGTCCCTTTGCTGAAATCAGATTCAAAAAATATCATTCTTTTTTATTTTTTTAATCGTGTAGCGGAATTCTTATTTCATCGCTAATTTAGTTTGCTCAAATAACAAAATTCTCCTCCTCCCATAACAGGAGGAAGAGAAAGATAGGTTGGGTATTTGATAAACTTAACACCCTAAAAATGCATCTATCTGCCAAAGCGTGTGTTGTTTGGCGATTGCATCAAATAGCTATCCTGGATTCGGTCTTCACGCTGCTCAAGAGCACGCAAAGCATCACGGAAAGCATTTCTTGATGTCCATGCATCTGCAGCAAACTGGAATAGAGGTTGATCGTCCCTGATTGCAGATTCAATATTTGATCGTGTTGAGCTGCTCAGGAACTTAGAATACTTGGAAAGAAATTCATAACCACGTGCAGTGTAGAATCTCCAGCAGCTTTCATAATCCCCTTTGCCATACATTGGTGCTGCTTTGATCAAAGTGTCTTGGACAAACTTAATTGCATCGACGGTGCTGATATCACCTTCGGGAAGCTCCATCGGATCTGGTATCACAGCTCCAATTGCATTGATCAGACCATTAAATGCTTCTTCATCCGTGTCAGTGATCTTAATGTCACTGATTTTAGAATCGGTTCCCATACGGGTGAGATAGATAGGCGCACCATGAATAGTGCGGAGTTTATTATAGGGCCTGCAATTTTCACTCACGTGCTTACCTGTGATGACGTGACGTGCAAGAATGCCATAAAGCTTTTCTCTATTCTCGCCATTAGGGTTTGCTGCCAGCGATGCATACGGTTCTATTTTCCACGCATCATTAATCGGGGCAAATATAGTAAATTGTGATGATGAAGCAACTGGCAGGTCGAGCCCGGTTGTCTCGAGCAATGTGACCAAGGTTGTGTAGCGATCATCTTTACGCAGTAAGTCCAGAAGGCTTGACTCAACTGGTGGAATCACTGAGTCAATTACATGTATGATACCATTAGCACACGGAATATCTGCCTCCAAAACCTTAGCTTTGTCTACAGTAGGACCAGCAGAAGTCATTTTAAAGTTGATCTGCTGACCAAAAGCCGAAATCGGTGTCACATCTGAGACACCAAGGCTCAGATAATTTGGTATATTCCCAGCAGCACGAATACGATCTACAATGTGATGTTTAATAATATCCTCTAGCCGTTCGTCATTCTCTGGCAGGAAGAGAGACTCAAGAAACGCAGGCGGTAGTTTTTTAAATGCCTCATCAGTAGGCGCGAATGCTGTATAAAGACCGTGCATGTTCTGAAACAGCTTGCCTTGCCGGCTAGCCGTAATGGCTTTGGTAAAAATGGTAAAACGTCCATCTTTCTGCAACCGCTGGAAGAGGTCGTCCGTTGTGGGAGTAAGAACAGTGTCAATTAGGTATATGTTACCATTTGAACATGGAATCACTTCACCCGTAAATTTTGCAGCTCCTATATTTCCCGCCTTGTAATTGACTGAGAGAAATTGGCCCGTTGCCATTCGCAACGCAGCATATTTTTCCAAGCCTATAATGGGAATCGATTTTCCGACCACATGAAACCCGAATACCTCTTCGAGTCGGTCGCCATTTCTGGGATCCAGTAATGTTTTGACCGATTCTTTGGAGAGCTTTTCAAATGCAGCATTTGTCGGTGCAAATACTGTTCGCCTTATCGAAGTTCGCTCAGAAAGCTGTGACCCAATTTCCGTTTTTTCAAGTAGCTTGAGAAAATTTGATAGGTCCGATCGCTCGCGCACAACGCGACCGATGGTTTTGGCTTCAGCGGGATTGGCTGCTCGAGTTTCCCCTATGAATATGATAGGGCATAAAATGCCTAGGAGTATTTGTGGCGCGTTGGTGAATAATTTCATGACGTTTATTTGCGTGGTGGTTAGTAGTTTGCACATTGGGATACACAATAGCGTTCGTCTGGATAATTAAATTAGATTCAAATAATTTAGTTTTTTCACAGATCCAGCTTATCTGCAGCGCCAAAGAACAACACTTCTCGCAGTTCAGTAATCCTTACTGACCAATGGATAATCAGACACCGATCTCCAAGCCTATGGAGAATCCATTGGCTTTAAGCCCCTCGTAAATAAGCATCAAGCCAGTGTATCACTCTCCTCATCCGTCAATGAGAAAGCCAAAAGCACGTCACCTATCTCCAACTCCGTACCATGGGCCAACATCACATCAGAAACTCGCGCTCCATTATGTTTGATCCCATTAGTAGCACCATTATTAAACATTACGTAGCCTGCCTCGCGGCGCTCAATTAGACAATGCACCTTCGAGACGGACCGGTGTGAAATGGGGATGTCATTGCGACTGCTGCGGCCAACGAGCAGCTTCGTGCGTTTGAGGTCAAATTGGTAGGCTTGGCTATCTTTTCCCGGTTCAGTGATGGTTATTCTGGGCATAAATTTAGTTGATATATACGTATGTATATTACGCTTTATTTAACAGTTTTTATCAAAAGGATCAATATCTTATGTTTGTCATTTAGTTAGGTTTATCATTTGATCCCGTTGTGACGATTTGCAGGAGAAAACTCAAAACCTTCACTAGACACTAATGATAAGTTTCTGTCGTGAAATACAATAAAGATAGCGTGCTCATCGTGGGTGCGGGTGTCATCGGACTCTGCTCTGCATACCACCTGCTCAAAGCGGGGCGACCGGTAACGATCATCGACTGCCTAAAATCTGAGCATGTCTCTTGCTCATACGGCAATGCGGGCATGGTTGTGCCTAGCCACTTTATTCCTCTTGCTGCACCTGGCATGGTTAGTAAGGGGCTTAAGATGCTCACCCATCCAGGGGGGCCATTTTTTATCCGCCCGCGTACAAGTATGGAACTGATCCGCTGGTGCAGGCTGTTTATGACGCATTGCACTCAAAAACATACCGTGCAAAGTAGAGAGCTGTTACGTGATATGAATATGGAAAGTCGTCGGCAATTTCTGCAAATGGCCTCAGACACTGGAGTCAAGGTCGTCGAGCGAGGTCTCCTTAATCTTTGCCTGACAGAAAAAGCGCTAGACGAGGAAGCAAAGGTAGCTGCCATGGCCGCTGAATTAGGTATTGAGGCCGAAGTATGTGGGCCTGAACGACTAGCTGAGCTCGATACCGATATCGAAATGACTGTGCGCGGTGGTATCTGGTTTAAACAAGACTGCCACATGGACCCTGCTGAATTTATGCGTGGGCTCCTCAGTAAAGTTATAAATATGGGCGCTGAGATTGTCTCTGAGACCGAAGTCACTGGTCTGAGAAAGGGCAGTAACGCCACAGTTCATCTGGAAGGAATTAATACACCATCGGAATTAGAAATTGTGCTCGCCTGCGGTGCTTGGTCGTCTGGGCTCATCAAGTCACTTGGACTACGTATGCCGATGCAAGCAGGAAAAGGATACTCACTCACACTAGGTCAACCTCGCCAACAGCCAAAGCTCTGCTCTATCCTCGCCGAGGCAAAAGTGGCTGTCACCCCGATGGACGACCAATTACGTTTCGCAGGCACCATGGAGATCTGCGGTAATGATCTCAGTGTGAACCAGCGCCGAGTGAACGGCATCATTAAATCAATTGAAAACTATTTCCCAGCCTACGATCACACGGCCTTCCATAGCGTTAAGCCGTGGGCGGGACTGCGCCCATGCTCACCGGATGGATTACCATACATAGGGAGAGTCACGGGGTATTCTAACCTCACCATTGCCAGCGGCCACTCAATGATGGGATTTAGTCTCGGGCCCGTGACAGGTAAACTTATCTCGTCTATCCTAACAGGAAAACAAACACCTGACATCCGGAAACTCGACCCGCTACGCTACGGGTAATCCCACGACTTTTCCATATGATACCATCTCTAGATGGAAAACCATAATACTGAACAAGAGTCTTGTTTCACAAACAAACATCCCCATGTGATCCGTTACAAAAAATGGCATGACCTGAAACATTATCAAATCGCTTCTCAATGATCAGCGGCTTATCCAATCGCTAAAAAAAGTATCTCGTATATCACTGGCTAAACTCATAAGTGTATGCAGATACAGGGGCGTGCCATAAGCTATTTTACCAGACCTATATGATATATGCCCTATCTGCTTATGAGCAATACAGATTTCCATCACCTAAAGATTATCGACTCCCACACGTGCGGTGAGCCAACACGCGTTATCATTGAAACCCCCAATGGGGTCTCAGGATTGGACAAAGGCAGCATGATGGATAGGCGAATCATCATGAGTAATGATTACGATTGGATTCGTACTACATGCCTACACGAGCCGCGTGGTCACAATGCCATGGTCGGCGCCCTACTTTGCGAGCCCGTCAATCCCGACTGCATCGCCGGGGTCATCTTCTTTAACAACGTAGGATACCTCAACAGTTGTATCCACGGCACGATTGGTGTAACGGCTTCACTCGCTCATATGGGAAAAATTGCTACTGGCAAACACCGCATTGAAACTCCCATAGGCGAAGTTATTGCCGAACTGCATGATGACGGCAGTGTCACAGTCACCAACGTGCCAAGCTACCGCTATCAAAAAAATGTCCGCATTAAAGTGCCAGGCCACGGCACCGTCACTGGTGACGTAGCTTGGGGAGGCAACTGGTTTTTCCTAACTGAGGACTACAATGGTGATATTTCTATCGAAAACATAGCATCACTCACGCAGTTCAGCTATGCCTTAGCCCAAGCATTAGTAGATCATAATATCGTCGGCTCTGACGGTGCAGTGGTCGATCACATCGAAATTTTTGGTGAACCCACGCGGGGTGTCTCAGATAGTCGCAGCTTTGTACTCTGTCCCGGGCTTGCCTACGACCGATCACCGTGCGGCACGGGAACGAGTGCGAAGCTTGCCTGCCTGCACGCCGATGGCAAATTAGCACCCAAACAAATCTGGCGGCAGGCCAGCGTGTTGGACACTGTTTTCGAAGGGCGCGTAAAACCACTTGAAAATGGCCAAGTAATCCCGATGATCACCGGCACCGCCTACGTGAATGGCGAGGCGACCATTATCATACAAGACACAGACCCTTTTAAACACGGCATCAATGCCAACTAACCCATCAACTATTATGACACTCCAAGGAACATCCATCATCGGCGCATCACGCGGACAAGGCAGCGAGTCTGCCGGCCAGAGCAGCAACCCAGCCAACAACGAAGCTCTCGACCCTAATTATATCGCCGCAACAGACAAAGAACTTCAGCATGCGGTTTCACTAGCTGACGACGCATTCCAAACCCTCCGTCAAACATCCGGTGCCGATAAAGCCAAACTTCTGCGCACAATCGCTGAAAATATCGAGGCTTCTATCGAAAACCTCGTCACGCGCATGCCGCTAGAAACGGGACTACCAGAAATGCGCGTCCGTGGTG
>JABHEX010000275.1 GCA_018676385.1 Akkermansiaceae bacterium | reverse complement strand
TACCACGGTATAAATCATCAGTCTCTGAGAAGGGACCGCTGAATCCGAGGCGCTTGCTCAACCTAATCGTTTCCGCGATACCTAACTGCCGCCCAGTTTGAACGGGCTGCCCAGCGATTACAATTTTATTACGTTCAAGCGCTGCTGCTGTCAGGAAAGGCATAAATGCTGGCCCAAGATCACGTCGTGCATTGAAGGCGAGGTTGTATTGCGAAATTGCATAGTTCCTATTGCCACAGAGAGCAAGAATACCACCGGTCTCAGGATCTAGAGAGACGATCGCTGCTTGTAATTCTGACAAGTTCTTTTGCTCCACAGCAGCAAAAGGTCGAGAGATCTTGGACTGTAAGCTTTTCTGCATCGCTGTATCAACGGTTGTATGAATGCGTAACCCACCAGCTCGAATATCCTGTTGCTCCAAAATAATTTGCAGCTGATTACGTATAGTCTCACGTAGGTGTGAGCTGTTTTTCTTTCTCTCTTTTTTAGTTACTAAATGAATCGGTTCAGCCATGGCTCTTGTTTTTTCTTCCTCTGAGACAAATTCACAAATGACCATACGTTTCAAAACCTCATCACGCTGAATCTCAGCACCCTCTGGATTTCTAAATGGTGAAAAAAGATGTGGTCCCCGGATAATACCGACAAGTAGCGCACACTCGCCGATGTTGAGCTCCGTCACCGATCGGCCAAAGTAAGTTTGTGCCGCCTCCTCAACACCGTGGCAACCAGCCCCAAAATAGATACGATTCAAGTAATGTGTGAGAATTTCATCTTTACTGTAACGACTTTCTATTCTCAGCGTCACAGCCATTTCTAACAATTTTCGGTGCAGTGATTTGGCACGCATCTCATAAGTATTACGTGTAAGCTGCATCGTCAGCGTCGACGCACCTTGAGTGAAAGACATGTCCTTGATATTTCTGATCGTAGCTCGCGCTAGCCCACGCATATCAATCCCGTGATGATCGGGAAACCGCAGATCCTCACGCGCAAGTAGCGCATGCATCATAGCATCCGGAATCTCCTCCCTCGTAATCAACCTGCGGCGCTCCCCATGAATAGCCGCAAACTCAACCCCATGACGATCAAGTATCACAGACCTCTCCGGCATCTGCTCCACATCACTAAGGTCAAATTTTAGCGCAAGATAAAAGTAGAACAACACGAAGGTAACAAGAACTGAAAGACCCACAAGCCCCCACTTAAAAGACCAACGGATGACTGTCCGTAGACGTAACGGCACCCAGGCAGGCAACTTAGAGGGACTATTAGATGGCTTCCAGGACACAGTCGTTTTCAAAGCTCTTTTTAAATTCCAAATTTAACAAACTAAGCGTGCTACTCAACGGGAATTGCACGTGGAGGCGACCTACGACCATCTCGGCGAGACGGTAGACCACGAAAAGGATGCATAGTGCAGTAGTCACGCTCACCTGGCAACATGTCAGCTGGCACTTTTGCCTTATAGGCTGACCCATGACGCACACATCCTTTTGTCGCACGTTTGGCTGACCACCGACATAATGAGACGGAATGCAATCGCACAGGCTTAAAGCGTGGCGTAGTATACCCCAGCCGCCCTGCAGTCTTCATCACATCGACCCAGATGGGAGCTGCGAGAGTTGATCCGTAGCCGCGGTTGATAATTTTTTGAGGTCGGTCCATCCCTACCCAGATGGCACACGTCAAGGTGCCAGTGTAACCCGCAAACCAAGCATCCTTGTAATCATCCGTAGTGCCAGTTTTCCCAGCACATGGTGCCTTGTATCCAAGCGATCGAACTGTGCGGCCCGTCCCTCGATTTACTGCTTGCTGAAGAGTATTAGAAACACACCAAGTAGCGCCCGGCTCAGCAACAACGGCCATGAGTTTACCTGAGTCCCCTTTCCCTGGATAGACACGCTTACCCTTGGCGTTACGAATTTCCTGAATCATGTAAGGCCTATACCAGTCGCCATTATTAGGGAATACGGTGTAAGCACTCGCGACTTGCCATGGAGTTGCTTCCCACGACCCCAAATAAGAAGACGGGTTCTTAGGGATGCCTTGAATAAATCCAACGTCTCTGGCCGTTTCATTAACATCCTCTAATCCTGCGAAGTTTCCGACACGAACCGAGGAGGTGTTTCTAGACCTCACAAGTGCGTCTTCCGCCGTTACGTAGTTGCCGTATTTCCCATCGGAATTTGACGGCGACCATGACCGTGGAGCACCCCTGATTTCACCCGGCCTGATACGCCCGTCAGGAATCCATGTTTCAGGCATCATACCTCGGTTAAAAGACGTTAGGTATACAAAAGGTTTGAATATCGAACCAATTTGGCGTTCAGCTTGAATTGCCCGATTATATTTGGACTCATTGGCATCTCTCCCACCCACTACCGAGAGCACAGCTCCAGTTTGGTTCTCGATGACAACACATGCACCCTGAAGATAGCGTGTCTCCCCCGCCCTGCCACTCGGAAGCTGCTGCCATTGTCGGCGCGTTTGGTGCCGATAACCTGGGGTTTTTTCCACACGCACGAGATTGCGCTCCATCGACAGCTCAGCTGCACGCTGGATAGTATGATCAATAGTCGTAATCACAGTCAGCCCACCATCTTGGATGTTTTGCTCCTCGAGAATACGATCAAGCTCACGGCGCACCGCATCCATCACGTAGGTTTCTTGCAACACCCGGCGGTTTTTCGGCCGCACTATCAATGGCTCATTTCTTGCGACGTCCGCCTGGGACTGAGTAATGTGCCCGTACTTGACCATCCTACCCAAGGTTACATCACGTTCTTGTGTAGCCGCCTCAATATTTTTGAAGGGCGAAAAAGCATTGGGCCCTCGAATGATACCGGCCAACATTGCCGCCTCGGATAACGTAATCCTGATAGCTGGCTTCTCAAAGTAGGTGCGGGATGCTGACTCCACACCACGGATTGAGTGTCCCCAGAAAATACGATTCATGTAGTGCTCAAGAATCTCCGACTTCTCATAGCGGCGCTCAATCCGCCATGCCAATGCCATTTCCAATAACTTCTGGTCAATCAACCTGACTGTTGATTTTTTCTTTCCCGTATCAGGAGGAAACCATGTGTTTTCTGCAAGCTGGATACTTATAGTCGAACCTCCCTGTGCAAGGCGGCGGCGCTTGATGTTCTGAACAGTGGCACGAATCAAACCTTTTATATCAATCCCAAAATGATCATGGAATCGGGCATCCTCACGCGAAATTAAAGCATTACGAAAATCTTTTGCCACATGATCATACTTTACTAAATAGCGGTTATCACCATGCAGACGCCCCAGTTCAGTTCTTCCATCTCGGGCGTAAACCAATGTGCGTGCCGGCATTTCCGAAGCTCTATCGAGGTTATATTGAGTAGCACGCAGATAGTAGAAAACTGCCACAAGCAAGAAGCAGAAAAACATCACAAGCATCCCACCTCCGGCTGCTCTGACGGGCCATCTCAGCACAGGATGCCAGCTCTCTGTAGTCTGCGCGAGCAACTGGAAAGGCCAGAAGAAGAGCTTAAACAACAACCCATGCTTCTTGGCTGCTGATTTTTTTCGGCGATTAGTATGTTTACGCGGCGTCTTACGTTTGGTTTTTCTGCCAGACTTACGCGCAGCAGATGGCTTGGCTTTACGCGTGCCACCACCTGAGCTTGTATTGGATTTTCTGGCTGCCATCCTAATCGTTTTACTGTTGTTCGAGAGGCCGTCGTTCACATCGAACCCGCGTCATGGTAATCTATTTTGCTTGTTTCTACCAGCATTGCCGTAAAATAATTGGAACAATATAAAAAAAGTGCGACGTTCTAAATAATACATCATCTTTTTTATACTCTCCAGTTCTTCAATAATGACACGACACATAATTATTTCATTGCTCACGATCTGTCTGCTTACAGCGAATGCACAACACGTCACCGCTACTCCAACAGCGGAAAGCCTGAATGACCTCAAGGATATTCAGGCGAGAACGGTTCAGACGGTCAAAAAAGTTTTACCTGCCACTGTATCACTTTTTTCGGCCAAAACTGGGGCGTCTGGCAGCGGAGTCATTATAAACAAAGACGGGCTCATCCTCACCGCTGGTCATGTAATAAGAGGTGCGGAAGAGGTCACCGTTGTTTTCCCTGATGGAAAACAGGCAAATGGCACGGTGCTTGGAGCAAATTACACTCGTGATACCGCAATGGTCCAGATTACCGAGAAAGGACCATGGCCCTTAGCAGAAATTGGTAACTCCAAGGATCTGAGGTCGGGAGACCTTGTTCTCGCGCTTGGCCATGCAGGTGGCTACGATCCCGTTCGCACACCGCCTGTTCGATTTGGGCGCATCATTGCCCGCAGTATCCACAAGTTCATATCATCGGATTGCGCACTCATTGGTGGTGACTCAGGCGGCCCTCTTTTTGACCTAGACGGTAAGGTTATTGGTATTCACTCGTCTATAGGTACATCTCTATCAGCCAATAACCACGCTAGTATTGAAGGATTTCGTGATGATTGGGATCGCTTAAAAGGCGGTGACACATGGGGGCGTCTTGGAGGAAGTGCACTGGACGATCCTGATGCACCCGTTCTCGGTATTCAGACAATGAAAACGGCAAGAGGAGGCGTATCTGTCAGCCATGTGTTTGAGGGTAGCCCAGCACAGCGTGCGGGCATACGCGAGCGTGACATCATCCGTAGCATCAATGGGCGCCGTACTCCAGACCTACGCAGACTTCACCTGATTCTGACCAATTACAGTCCGGGAAATGATATCAAGGTGAGAATTCTCCGCGGTGAAGATGTTATCACGCTTGAAGTCAAACTCGGCAAAAGAGGCGAAATCCTCAGGAGACGCCGATAAAACAATCTACCATTTACAGCCATCGTTTTTACATGACCAAGACCACAACCATTGCAATAGTACTTCTTTCAGTTACTCATGTTAACATCCATGCACAAGATGGTGTACGCATGCCAGATCCATACGAGCAGCTCAGTAATCGAGAGATAGCAACACTCAAAAAACAAGCAATCAGCTTCTTCAGCGCAGCCGAGCCAGCCGTCAAAACAGCCTCTCGAAGTATCGTCAATGTTAACATCTCGGGTAAGCGAGTCGCTTACGGCACCGTAGTCACCAACAAACAAGGCAAGGTGGTTATACTAACGAAATGGAGTGAGATTTCTAATCCACGCAGATCCATCAACATTAGCACAGTGAGCGGAAAATCCTATTCAGCAAATGTTGATGGAGTCTACCCAGAACACGATCTAGCTCTGCTAACCTCAGATGCACCATTGAAGCCACTTGACCTCAAAAAAATGTCAAATCCCGAACTCGGCAGCTTCCTTGCAGTGGCTCGCCCGGATGGTAAAGTCGATGGTATTGGCGTCGTTAGCGTCATGTCACGTAGCTTACGGGAGGAAGACAAAGCATACTTGGGTGTGATGATGGACTTCAGCAAGGCAGGCAAAAATGGTGTCCCACTCATGCAGGTCATGCCCGATTCAGCAGCCAAGAAAGCTGGATTACGCAATGGAGACATCGTTATGTCTGTGAACCAAGTGCCCATATTGGGTGCGATCGAATTACGTAATTTACTGCAGCGCCTCGTACCGGGCTCGGAAACAACCATACTCTATCGCAGAAATGGTGATGAGAAAGTCGCCACCGTTAAACTAGGCTCGCGCGCAGACAACGCTGGTATCAAACGTGTGCCTCGCGAACGCATGGAGCGGATGCAACGCATGGGCACCAGCATCAACCGCGTGCGCTCTGACTTCCCCAGTGTGGTGCAGTCCGACATACCTATCAACCCTGAAGACACAGGTGCACCAGTCCTTGATCTGGATGGTAAATTGGTCGGCATTACCATTGCCCGAAGCAGTCGGATTAAGACATTTATCACCCCTGCTGAGACGCTCCTGCGTGTGCTTGCTTCCGACCCAAATACCGTTACCCAAGCCGACAAAAACCGACCTCAATCAAATCTCCGAGACGAAGCCAACAAATCATCAAATTCAAGTGAAGATCCTGCATCCAGAATACGCCGCCTGTTGAGAGATTTTGACAAGTAAAGTCCGCGTAATCGTCATATTGAAATGCGTTTACGCAGATTGAGGCGTAATGATAGAAATTGAAAAATTCATCCAGTTACAAACACCAATACCATACTTTGCCGCCCTGTTTTTAAAATTCTTTGATTGCCTTATAGCCAATTTTAGGCATCTTAATTACAAATTATGGCTAATGTAACTAACGTTCTCGCAAATGGAATCGAAATCACAGGTTCTATTAAGTTCAGCAATGACATGGTCATTGACGGTAAAGTCGATGGTGAAATTTCCTCAGATAAAGGTAGAGTCACCATTGGTGAAAATGCCTTCGTAAAAGGAGACGTTAAAGCAGGCGAAGTTAAGCTCTTCGGTAAGGTCAAAGGAACCATCACTTCTGATCGCTGTGAACTCAAAACCAAGTCCAAGCTCGATGGCGACATCAAAACCAAAATGCTCTCCATGGAGGAGGGTGCAGTGCTCTCAGGCCGGACCGATATTGGCAGCTAGTTGATTACAGCAAAAAAATTGATGAGCCGATGTCTTAATACATCGGCTCTTTTTGTGTACGTTCTGATATTTATCCAATCAAATCCTCTGCTAACTCAAACCACTCCTCACCCAGACCATCTTGTCCATCGGGCTGCGGTTTTCCCGCGCGGGCATACCAGTAACCTGCGTTACCTAAGTCGCCCTCCACTCTGTGCAGGTGAGCGTGGATCCACGACCAGGTAGGGTCATCTTCATTCTCACACATATCGTGAGCCTCATGCCATCGACCTGCTCGCGCAAGCCACAGCACTTTTAGGTGCTCACTCAAATTTCCCGGAGGCGTGCCTCCACTCGATGCAGATTCTGCTAATTGCTTTGTATTCATATTTCAGTCATACCTCCACATGATTCACCGAGCAAGATGGTTTTTAAAAAAGCATCCGTTAATCATCTAGCAAATCACGCATTTCGGACTCACTCAAGCCTGTCATTAATGGACGAGCCTCATTTTCTGCTTCCCCAATAGCCGCACTAATCATTGACTTTTTCTTTTCCTGCAATTTGAGGATTTTCTCCTCAACAGTTCCACGAGTAATCAACTTATAGATCGTGGCAGGGCGGGACTGCCCGATGCGGTGGATCCGATCGGCAGCCTGAGCTTCCACAGCTGGGTTCCACCATGGATCAAACAGCACCACGGTATCCGCAGCTGTTAGCGTGAGGCCATAACCGCCCGCTTTCAGGCTGATAAGAAAAACCGGTGGGCCGTCAGATTTCTGGAAAGCATCCACCACGGCAGCTCGGTCACGTGTGGCACCATCGAGATAAGAATATGACACATTCTCGGCGTCGAGTTCATTACGAATCAGAGTGAGCATGGAAGTAAACTGGCTAAACACGAGCACTCGGTGATCGCCACGCTTCGCCTCCCCTAACAAATCCATAAGCCTTGCAAGTTTTACAGATATATCAGCGAGTGGTTTTTCATCTAATCCTTTATCCAGCAGTCTCAAGTCACAACAGCTCTGACGAAGGCGCAACAAGACGGTTAGCATCTGCATGCGTGCGCCATCGGCTCCCGATAGCTTACGTACAGCATCCACTTTTTCAGCGCCATGTCTAAGAATCGATTGATAATAATCGCGTTGCATCGGGGAAGGATCACACCAGACCACACTCTCAATCTTGGGTGGTAGATCCTTTGCCACCAACGATTTTGTCCGACGCAGCATGAATGGCTCAGTTCGCCAGCGAAGTCGCTGCATGGCCGCACGCGTCGCTTGATCGGGTGACTCAGCCGAGCACGGAAGCTCATAACGCTTTCGGAAATCCTCTCTACCACCCAAATATCCCGGCATTAGAAATTGAAAAATCGACCACAGGTCGCGCACGCTGTTTTCCACTGGGGTGCCAGAAATAGCGATTTTAACAGCAGCCTGCATTTTTCTAGCCGCCTTCGCTGCTAAAGTGTCTGGGTTGCGAATGGCACTCGCCTCATCAAGCACTATAGCACTTAACGGCAACTTCCGGTAAACCTCCACGTCCCTGTCTAACAAGGCATAACTAGTAACAATAATATCTGCGGAGTGCAGCACTTCGAAATAGTCTTTTCTTTTGCTTCCATGCATTACCAAGACATTCATGCTTGGGACAAATTTCGCTACTTCATCACGCCAGTTTCCTAGCAAGGTGGCAGGACACACAACCAATGCTGGTTCGGAGTGCCTTCTTTTCCAGAGCTCGAGAAACGTCAACGTCTGCAAAGTTTTCCCTAATCCCATGTCATCCGCAAGCAACGCAGCACCCTCTCCTAATGCCCGTTGATAAAGCCATTCAACGCCTTCTTTTTGATAGGCACGCAAGGTCAATTCTAAATCATCAAGCAGTGGCGGAACATCGACCCGCTTCTCTGTATTGTTTCTATCACTACTGTAGTGGCTACGGAGTCGCTCCAAATAGGCAGTTTGCTCCTGTGGAAAATAGTATCGACCATTATCCTGGCGCGGATCGGTATCAAGCAGGAAACCATCCATAACCTCGGCATCAAACTGGGAGATGACCGCTTTTCCTCCACCGGGTAGCTTCAGAGTACGCCCCCCCGATACTAACAGCCTGCGCACGGATTCACGATCCAGCACCTCACCACCGCATTGCCATGACACGTCACATGCAAGCCAATCTACACCATTCCCCTGCCCACCGCCGGCAAAATCGATTTTTGGCTCGATCCGTCCCAGTCCAGACTCAATATGAACGAGTTTTTCATCGGTCTCTACATACCAATTTTCCCTGATTTCTGGTAGTGATGATGTCAGGAAGTCGATCGTCTCGTCCTCACCGCGAAGATACATCATCCCTGTGGCATCCAATGGCTGGAAACCGTCGCGCATCAGTCGCGCTATCGCACTACGCTCGAACTCTGGATGACGCAGTAGCCAGTCGCCATCATCAGATAAAATCGGGAACTCTGAGACTGCAGCGCTGGTAGCCGGTAAAAGCACTCTGACACCACCCGGATAGACAGCTGTTAGGCGTGCCTGTAATGCACGTGTAGACCCCGCGATCTGCAGCTCAATATCCGGCTCGGCTTCATGAATTTTTAGCCCGCCAAGACCACCAGGTAATTGATACACCTGATCCAGGGCATCGAGCGCTTTCACAAATACCGAGGTCTCGATATGCAGCCACTCGCCACTCGCGAGATCTGCAGGACTCATCCCCATACCGACTAGTTTATTCTTCCCTACTCCCTGGTCAATTAACAGATTATTGCTCTCTCTGTCCCATAACGCTAACCGGTCACCTAGAAGGGCAAATGACTGATCTTCAACAATACGCATCCAGATCATTTCGCTGTTATGCTCAGCATCAATCTCTAGTTCAAGTTTTGGCCTCAGATGCGCCAGTGAAATTTCCACCTTATCTTTACCAGTCCACACTGCAGGGTGGCCAGCAATTGCTTGGTAAAAACAAGCCATCTGGGCTATGGGAAGCGCGAGCATTGCCGCGCCCGTTTGTCCCGTATTTTTGTGAAGCCAGAGAGCCAAAGCAAAATCTGACTGCGAAAGTTTCTCTGCTGAGCGCGCTGATGTTTTCAGCTGAACATTAGATATCCCCTCCCCAGGAAAATTAGGGGAAAGACGAACATCAAGAGGAATTACATCAGGTTGAGCAGCCTCATCTTCCTCACTCATTACATGATGATCATAACTGGAATCAGATGGCAAAATAGTAGCCATCAAAACAGCCGCAGCATGCTCACACATAGCTCCTGTGCGGCGGCTCATTATACACGGGCAGAGGTTCTTCACTTCGGTCTTGCTGATCACCTTAACCACCACACGCAACGGTTTCTTGCCGTGCCCAACCAATGCCTGATACACCCCACCACTCTGCTTGAGTTGGTTAACCTTGCCAAGACGGACCAGCGCACGTGCCTCACGGAATACTCGCCCACCAGCAGCCTCTCCTATCCATTTTTCGGTAATATTAATCGGCCCATCTGATTGCATCTCGTGCTTATGCTGACTCATTGTGGATACAGTGCAATGACACGTTTACATTCTCTGCGTTTTTAGCTTTGGAGAAGCATCAGAATTGTGCATCTTTAGACAGATTCATTGCCATCCGCTTTATTCTCTTTCCCGTCGTCTTTTCCGTCTGAATATGAAAATCGTTTCCATCGCGAACCAAAAAGGAGGTGTGGGTAAAACCACCACCGCCGTTAATCTCTCGGCGGCATTGGCAGCACGTGGGCAGCGGGTATTGTTTATCGACCTTGACCCACAGGCCAATGCCACCAGCGGAATTGGCCATGAACCCGACGGTGAGGACTCAATCTATTATCCACTAATTGGTAAGTCGACCATCGAGGAAAAAATTATTCCATCGCGTATCCCCAACCTCTCATTGATACCCTCGGGTGTAGATCTTGCAGGTGTAGAAATTGAGCTCGCTCGTATGGATGATCACCTGATGCGGCTACGCAACCTACTCTCTGGTTATAAGAAACATAATGGCTTCGACTTCTGTATCGTCGATACACCACCATCACTAGGTGTGCTGATGACCTCGGCTCTTGCCGCCGCCGATGAAATTCTTATTCCACTTCAGTGTGAGTGGTACGGACTTGAAGGACTGGCTAAAATCGTACAAGTGATTGAGCAAATCCGTGATACGGGGGCCAATCCAGACGTCATTCTTGAGGGTATTCTTATGACGATGTACGATGGTCGCACAAACCTATCCCGTCAAGTTGTCGAAGAAGTGGCTAACTATTTCCCTGCTCAGCTCTATAAAACAGTCGTCCCACGCTCCATTCGAATAGGCGAGGCTCCTAGCCATGGAAAGACGATTTTTGAACACGACCCCGAAGGCACTGGAAGTAGAGCCTACGGTGATTTTGCCGATGAATTTCTGGCGCGTCATGCCGTCTGCGGACCACCAAAATCCACAAAAACGTAGCAGATTTTAAAAAAACTTGATGCAAATAGCATAACTTTGTATAGGTTGTGTCTAGTAAATTTGCTATCATGGTATTACACGGAATTAAAATTGTCGTTAATCGAACGGGTCTTACCGCTCACGTTTTACGAGTGTGGGAAAAACGCTATCAGGCAGTTACCCCACAGCGAACGGAAACTAATCGACGCTTGTATTCAGATGCAGATATCAAAAGGCTCCAAAATCTCATTATCTTAACACGTTCAGGACACTCCATCGGGCAAATTGCGTCGCTCAGTGATGAGCAAATCACCGACCTCACAAAAACTGCGGACAAAGTAACTCATATGGCTCCGCCATCGCCAGATCAACCTGTACCAGGTTATATTGAGGAGAGCCTGAAGGCAGTGCGAAAATTCGACCAATCAAGGCTTGAGCAGGTCTTTGATCATGCAATCCGTGATCTTGGCTACTCAGGCCTCATCAATCAGGTCCTCCTCCCCTTCATCCGTAGAGTAGGCACTGAGTGGCATGAGGGTAATATCACATCCGCAGACGAGCATGCCGCCACTAACTTTATTAAGGACTACCTTACCCAGCGGACGTCAGCATACGCCACCATGTCCAATGCCCCAACTCTCATGGTGACCACTCCCGCAGGGCAGCTGCATGAGCTCGGTGCATTTATAGCATCATGCTTAGCTCGTAAGCTAGGTTGGCAGGTCGTTTACCTTGGTTCTAGCCTTCCTGCAGATGCTATTGCTGGCGCAGTAGTGCGCTCACAATCTTCTGCTTTACTACTGAGCATAGTCTATCCAATGGATGACCCATCGCTGTCTGACGAGCTACGTTTATTGCGTAAACAGCTCCCCAAAGAAACAAAAATTTTGGTCGGGGGTGACGGCACTTTTGCCTACGAGGAGGCACTACAAGAAATAGGTGCTACCATAGTGATTTCGATTGCTGACCTTGAAAATCATTTAAATGCTTTGAGAAAAAAACCTCAGCTCAAAAAAATATCTAGACCACTACTTTGATCAAATGGTCTTCTTGTGCAGTCATTTCTTAAAACTTAAGACATGATTTACACACCCCAATGATTATCATCATGTACCTATTCAGATTTTTGATCTCAGTCCGTTAATACACCAAAATTTAGAATATCTTTTTTCACAGTAGTGACAACCGGTCTAGTAGCTGGTTGTGGATTCCACCAAATCCACCGTTACTAAGTATGGCTACGGTGTCGCCCTCCTGGCTCTGACGCGCGACAAGCTCGACGATTTCATCTACGGTGTCGCAATACCAGCACTCAGTGCCAGCTGCCTTCACGTCCACTACGAGTTTTTCCGGATCGAGCCTTTCATCCTCGGCGACTTTTTCTGGGTCGGGCACTGCGGGCACCACAGCAAGATCAGCCTTACCGAGAGCTGCAGCGAGTTCATTTTGGAAAATATTTCTACGAGTCGTGTTCGACCGTGGTTCAAAAATCACCCAGAGCCTCGATCCCGGATACTGCTGGCGCAGACTGTCGACCGCGAGGCCAATCGCCGTGGGGTGGTGGGCAAAATCATCAATCACACGTACGCCACCAGCGATGCCACGCACTTCCTGGCGACGTGCAATACCTTCGAAGCTCATTAAACCGTCGCGAATCTGGTCTGGCGCGAAGCCTGAAAAGCGGGCAGCGCATATGGCCATCGCGGCGTTTCTAACGTTAAACTCACCTGCCATCGGCAAGGCGTAGGTCTCACCATCCAGGGTAAAAGTCGTCAGCTCGCTGCCGTAGTCGATGTCTATGATACGCAGATCGCAATCATCACCCAAGCCCACCGTTTTTACAGGCGCAGGAGCACCCTTGGAAACATCGAGACTGTTAGGACAATCACCATTTACATACGCCACGCCATTACGCGGCACAATGTTGAGGAGTCGCTTAAAGGTCAACTTAATCTCATCGAGCGAGTCGTAGATATCCGCATGATCGAACTCAATATTATTTACGATCACACATTCTGGAAGGTAGTGCAGAAATTTGGAACGTTTATCAAAAAATGCGGTGTCGTATTCATCACCCTCTAACACAACAAATTCAGAATCGGTGAATGCAGCACCTTTCCCTAGGTTGTGAGGAATACCACCAATCATGTGACTTGGATCAGCGCCTGCAGACTTGATTATCCACGCCAGTAATGAGCTAGTAGTCGTTTTCCCATGCGTTCCACTAACAACGAGGTTGCATTTACCTCGCAAGAAGTGCTCTTTCAATACCTCGGGTAAAGAGACATAAAGAAGCTTCCGCTCAAGTGCCGCTTCGGCTTCCTCGTTACCACGACTGATTGCATTACCAATGACGATCACCTCTGCCGTTTCTGGAATGTTCTCCGCCTTGTAGCCGGGATAAATTTGAATCCCCTGGTCCTCAAGAAATGTCGACATCGGTGGATAGACGCTTTCGTCAGATCCGGTAACGGTGAAACCTTTTGCGTGCATGGCGGCTGCGACTGATCCCATCGCGGTGCCGCAGATGCCGATAAAATGAATGTGTTGCATAAAACTCAGGACTTGGTTTTTGAAGCTTGAAGCTTTTTAAAACTCCGGAGCCGCAACGGTGCCACCTTGGATTTCCTCTGTACGTCGGCGCAGAATAGTATCCGCCACTTCACCCACCATCTGTTCTAACAAAAGACGTAAATGACTGCCTTCACGATAATCAGCGGGTGCGATATGTTTCACTCGATCCGCTTTAGCACAGAGCTGATAGCATTTTCTAAAACTCCTGCGTGTAGGATCCTTGGGATTATAAACGGCAATGGCATTACCTCCGTTTTTACGCATCACGGTGAAACACGGCACATCTGTCGGACCGTCACCTACATAAATCATATTTTCAAAGGGAATCGGACGCAGCTCAGGCGCCAAGTGATCGTTTACATCATCCTTATAATCTAACAACCCTTTATTAATGCGGAACAGGAACTGGGTCTTGGTGGTGTGCGAGATGGTTCGCTTGGAGAAACGAATATTGCCCTGCGCATCCTCGCCAAACTCACAGCCATAGATTGCCCTGAACTTGTCTTTAATACTGCTGCCATCGAGCAGGGCTTTGAGCCCAGATGAAACGATGTAATATTCAATGGTAATGTCCTGCACAGCGTGCTCATCCCCGAGGCATTTCTTACGAAGCTCATCAAACATGTCTGGCACGCCTGGAAAGTAGCTCAAATTCGCCCCCAGCTCGGTCAGCCGCGCATTCGAAACCTGATCCATTTCAAGATAGTCGAGCAGGCACTGCATGTAGGCTAGCTCGCCATCCCATCCTTGCTCCTGCACAAACGTGTTACATTTTTGCCAGAACGACTCCGGACTAATCCCAAACTCAGGAAAAATCACATCGTCCTGCATGTAGCTTGGGCTCAGCGTCTGATCGTAGTCAAACACCAACGCAATGGTATTCTGTGCAATGGCCATAGGCTAGATTGTATGAATAGTTTGCGCTGGAGTCAATAACCAGCAAACGAGCCATTTACATAGAAACCAACAGCACGGAATGCCAAAAATTCAGTTCAATAAGCTGAAAACGCTTCTGGTATTGACAGAGCAGTAACACACCTAAACCCCAAAGGCCCAACATCTGTTGAGCGTGGCCAGTGATTAATCGTCAATTTTCACCAGCCAGATGTTACGAAAGCGCACTGGATTTCCATGGTCCTGGATCTGGAGGGGCGCTATGTCAGCATGCTTTTTATACTCGGAAATCGAGTGTGGCCCACGCCAACCGGTTCCGCCCCAAAGCTCTACGTTATCGTGGATAACATGTCCGTTGTGCACGACGTGAAACTTTGCACGGCGTGTAACTTCTCCCTTTTCATTGAAAATCGGACGGTGAAATGTGATGTCGTATGTCTGCCACTCGCCAGGCTTCCGGCAAGCATTGACCAGTGGTTTGGCCCGACCGTAGAGAGCACCGCACTGTCCATCTGGGTAGGTTTGGTTTTCGTAGGAATCGAGCACTTGAATTTCATACTGACCCATGAGAAACACACCGCTATTGCCGCGCCCCTGACCGTTACCTTTGACCACAGTCGGCGTTGCGAATTCGATGTGCAATTTACAAGAGCCCAACTTTTGTTTGCTCTGGATGTAGCCGGCTTTTTTAACTGACTCTAGGGCACCATCAACAAGCTTCCACTTGGTCGGCTCACCCTTGGTTGATGTCCAGTTTTGGTAAGTCTTTTCCGTGCCGTCAAAGAGGATGATCGCATTGGCCGGAGCTTTGGCGGCTTTGGCATCGTAGGGTTTGGGTGCCACTACTTTTGGCTGCGGTTGTTTTGCCGGATCTGTCTCGTGCACCTTGATTCCATTGATGTACTTATACTCGACTTTTTTCCCCTTCACCTCCTTGGTTTCAATTTTGACGACAGGCGGCGCAGCCGATACGAGAACCGAGGCGCTCACAAGTAGAGGAAGTGATAAAATGATGTGTTTTTTCATAACTATTGAATTAGCTGTCGTGTGGACATAACGTGTGCTGCCAACAGGTCAAAACAAAATACAAACATCAATGCCCGAAGCAAGATTATTGCTAGTTCGTTATTGTAGTTGTAAAAAAATGGCGGCCACCGAAGTGAACCGCCATCTTGCAAATAATTGATACTCGGTCGTTTATCGTGAGTAAAGTTCCACCACGAGCTGGACGTTGACCTGGTGGTCGTGATCGTCAGTCTCGGGCACGCGAGTGATGCTGCCTTTCATGTCCGCGCGATCCAGAGTGAGCCAATCTTTGAGTGGCACAGCCTGAGTGAGGTCCATGTAGCGGAGGCCGAGCTGCTGTGAGCTTGGTTTACTCTGCACGGTGATCGTGTCACCAGGCTTACACTGGTAACTTGCGATATCCACACGCTTTCCGTTCACCTCAATATGACCATGGTTGACCATTTGGCGAGCGGCGGAGCGAGTATTACCAAGTCCTAGGCGGTAGCAAACGTTGTCAAGGCGTAGCTCGAGGATCTCCACGAGGATATCACCAGTAATTCCACGGCGGCGACTTGCTTCTGCGAAGTAGAGGCGGAACTGCTTTTCGAGAACACCGTATTGAAAACGGAGTTTTTGTTTTTCGCCGAGTGCGACTGCGTAGTCGGACTTTTTGCGTCGACCTGCGCGGACACCATGCTGACCGGGAGGGAAAGCGCGGCGCTCAAGCGCCTTGGAAGGTCCGAAGAGGGCGACACCGAAACGGCGGCTGATCTTGTCTTTGGGGCCAGTATAACGAGCCATAATAAATATAAGTTAAAAGTTAAAAATGTGGGGTTAATTACACGCGGCGCGCTTTCTTAGGGCGGCAGCCATTGTGAGGAATCGGGGTCACGTCCTTGATGGCAGTGATGTTGATTCCGAGGCCTTGCACGGCACGGACAGCAGACTCACGGCCGGAGCCTGGCCCCTTAACGCGAACTTCAGCATCTTTAAGGCCATGGCCCATTGCTTGGCGGCAAGCGTCTTGAGAGACAACCTGGGCAGCGTATGCAGTGCTTTTACGAGAACCTTTGAAGCCCATCTTACCAGCGCTGGACCAGCCGATGGCATTGCCATTGAGGTCGGTCACACTGACGAGTGTGTTATTGAATGTTGCTGTTATGTGGACAATTCCTGTCTGCACATTCTTGCTCTTCTTCGCTTTGTGGACGCGGACGCCTTCTTCTTCTTCACCGAGGAGCTCGGCAAAAATATCGCGCTTTTTCTCAGGTGTCTTGGGTGCTTCTTCTTCAGCAGCAGGCGCTTCGGCAGTTTCCTCGGTTGCAGGAGTTTCCTCCTTCACCTCAGCTGTTTCCGCTGTGGGCTCTTCGGCAACTGGTGCAGCTTCAGCAGCTTCAGCAGCTTCGGCAGCTTCCGGAGCTGGTGCAGCAGCGTCGTCTTTGATTTCTTCTTCAGACATAATAATAAATAATTAGAGTTGTAGCGGGTTACTTCTGGACTCCGACAGTGCGCTTTCTACCCTTGCGAGTACGAGCGTTGGTGCCAGTGCGTTGACCACGGACAGGAAGTCCGGATTTGTGACGGATACCGCGATAGCAGTTGATCGCCTGGAGGCGCTTCATTGCGGCTTGTTGTTCACGACGGAGGTCGCCTTCAATGATGATCCCTTCAGAGGTGATCACCGAGGCGATTTTGACGAGCTGCTCTTCTGAAAGCTGACCGGTGCGGATGTCTGCATCCACTCCTGCTTGCTCAAGAATGCGCTTGGCGGTCTGATGACCGATACCATAGATATATGGAAGAGAAGCTTCGATGCGCTTCTCATTCGGGATTTCGATTCCGAAAATACGTGCCATGATCTTAGTTTTTTAGCTGGTGTATTAATATGTAGTTGAGGTGCGCTCATTTCATGATCTAAAACCTACCATTGGGTTGGTTTTACACACAGAATGATAATCCGTTTGGACAGTCCTGCGCACCGCGCGGGACGGGGTAAATAGCAGAGTAAACCTATCTGGCAAGGGAGAATTGATGATTTTATTAGATTCTGGTATCCTAAACTCTCCTCTTAACGTAGGGCGGCTCTCTCACTCTCGAGAATATCATCCATGGTCTGGCGCGGCCTAATCACACGGGCATCGGAACCATCCACAAGAATTTCTACAGGTAACGGGCGGGAGTTGTAGTTTGACGCCATGACAAAGCCATAAGCACCAGAACTCAGCAGCGCAATCGCTTCTCCCGGTTGGAAATCCGGAAGTTCGCGGTCCTGGCAGAAAAAGTCGCCTGTTTCACAGACCGGGCCAACCACATCGACGCTGGTGGTATTACCCTCAGTGGGAGCTCGGAGAGGCACTATTTCGTGATGACCCTCGTAGAGAGCAGGTCGAATAAGATCATTCATACCGGCATCGACAATTCGAAAGGTCTTAGCAGAGCCTCTTTTCTCATATAGACAGCTAGTAATGAGCACACCTGCGTTGCCTGCAATGTAGCGGCCAGGTTCAAGAAGGATCTTAAGGCCTGTTTTTTTGAGAACAGGCACCACTCCTTGAGCGTATTGCTCGATGGTAAGAGGCTTTTGTTCTTCGTCCTGCTCCGTCCACCATTGGTCCTTACCTGACTCAAGTGCGGGGTCATAAACGATACCCACACCGCCACCGATGGAGAAGAACTCAATACCATAGGTTTCTTTGAGCATTGTTGCGAGTGGTGAAACTTTTTCAACTGCTTCGATGAATGGTTGTAGCGAGGTAAGCTGAGAGCCGATGTGCATTTGAAGTCCACGTAATGAAATATTAGGCAACTTGGACGCTCGTGCATAGGCATCTTCAATCACTTCAAAATCGACCCCAAACTTGTTTTCGGATTTTCCGGTGGAGATATACTTGTGGGTCTTGGCATCCACGTTTGGATTCACACGGAATGCTACGGGAGCTGTTTTACCCATCTCACCAGCAACCTTACTTATAAAGACAACCTCTTCCTCACTCTCGGCATTAAAGCAGTAGATTTCCTCGGCAAGGGCGTATTCGATTTCCTCGCGTGTCTTACCAACCCCTGCAAAAGTGCATTTTCCAGGATCTCCACCTGCCTCGATCACGCGGCGGAGCTCTCCGCCTGATACGATGTCGAAACCACTGCCTTCATCAGCAAGCAATTTGAGGACCGATAGGTTCGAGTTTGCTTTTACGGCATACTCGATCGCATGATCGATATCAGCGAGTGCCATATCAAGCCTGCGGTAGTGATCACGCAGAGTCGCAGCGCTATAAACGTAAGCCGGTGTGCCGTGCTGATCAGAGATTGTCGTCAAGTCCACATCTTCGCAATGCAGACTGCCGTTATGGTAATGAAATGAATGCATGAAACTGATGTGTACCAGCTGAGCAAAAGTTGCAAGCCCCTACAAGTACATTGCTTTCACCATTTCCAAGCTTTTAGCTCCAGGCATTGGGCTAAGTTCCATCTGATTCATCACGTAAGCGAATGACATACCATTTTCTGGATCGCCAAAAGCATGACTCCCACCGGCCCCAGGATGACCAAATCCACGGCGAGAAAGCCCATAGTGATGTCGTTCCTTTCTGCCGAATTGATCAAGCGGGTCGAGCTGAAAGCCACAGGAAAAAGAAGTGCGCGTTTGCAGAATCTGATCATTCCCCGTGACCAGAACGGTCTCCATCCGCTGTCTGATTTCATTAGAAAAAAAATCGAGCGCCCCGCATGCCGCTTGGTAAAATTTGGCTAAAGCGTGTGCCGTGCCTATACCTCCCATCGCAGGCAGCCCCGCTTGCCATGCCTGTGAGTCACTCATCTCACGCACCGAGTGTAACCCTCGCGGGGAAAAAAAAGACCTCCTGACGAGTGATCCTTCACGGTGTAGCTCCTTATAAAATCCACTCTCAAGATCCTCTTTATTTTGCCTTCCTGGATAAAGCCGAGCTACTCGATCAAATTGTTCTTCGGGCAATCCGATCCAAGCTTCTAAACCCAACGGATCTGCTATATCGGCGCGCCACACCTGACCAAGTTTTTTCCCTGTGATCCTGCGGACAATTTCCTCAAAGATGAACCCAATCGTCCGCGGATGATACCCGTGTTGACTTTTGGGTCGCCAGTTTGCTGGCTGCTTTTCAATCACAGCAATCACCGCATCATGGTCAAAAACATCGGCCACGTCATCAAGTGCCGCCAGTCCAAGTTGGTGTGACATTAATTCGGCAAAAGTTGCCGCCTTTTGCGGGAAATCTGGCCACACACTTACGATTAAATCTTCGGGCGATAAATCATTTCTCTCCAAAGAAACGAGTACCGTTGCTGCAGCCAACCCTTTGGTAACCGAATAGAACGGCACTAGGGTCTCGATCCCCCACTTCCTTTCCTGTTCTCTTTCACACCACCCAGCGGCGAGAGATGCAATCTCCTGCCCGTCTTTCCAAACACTCACAGAAGCTCCCAACTCCCCACGGGTTTTGAAATTATTCTGAAAAGCATTCTCCAACTGCGCAACATCCATGGGCTTTTTCATACACGGAATTCTTAACTCTTGAATCTTTTATCTAAATTCTTAAACCTTTCTGTATGCCCCAATGTGCCCGAGCAGCTGAACCTAATGAATTCATGCCAGACGACTACTTCCGCCGACACAGCGGTGAGGATATTTTTGGAAACAACCAACCTCTCGAGATTGATCTCGGCTGTGGCGATGGCACTTTTTTACTCAAAATGGCACAGCACTACCCGGAGCGAAATTTCCTCGGTATTGAACGTCTGTTAGGGCGCGTTCGTGGTGTCTGTAGAGGTATTGGCAAACTTGGGCTAACGAATGCCAAAGTTCTGCGTTTGGAAAGCCATTACACTATCGAATGGCTACTTGCTCGCGGATCTGTATCGCGGCTTCATCTTCTCTGCCCTGACCCATGGCCCAAGGCGAGGCATCACAAACGCCGTATTGTGCAGCAACCATTTCTCGAGTCCTTACACAACGTACTCACTCCTGATGGCGAATTCCTGTTCAAGACAGACCACCCAGAATACTTCGAGTGGGTTTGCGAGGAAATGCAGGCTTTCAAAAAGTTCCACCGCCTACCATGGCCAGAGGATGGAGAAGAGGGTGCACTATTTTACCCAAAGACTGACTTCCAGCAGCATTGGGAAAGTCAGGGGAAAACGGTTCACCGGCTACGCTACAACATGGGATAAAAAAACGGCGTAAGCAATTGCCTACGCCGCCTTAAAATTGTTCAATGTTATTTAATCGAAGTTCGACGGGTTATCCTTATCCCTCGGGTTAGATTCATTAACATCTGGTCCTTTACTCCAGCAAATTGCCTTTTTGCGAATGCTATCGGTTCCACCGTAAGGGCGTTCGACCTCACCATCATAGTCGTAATCGATCGTCATATAATATGGCTCTCCCCATGGGTCATAAAGTTTAGCACTGGACGCAGTGATATGCATACCGTCTTTGTAGTTTGATTCACTACTACCCTTGGGCTCACCCAGCTCGAAGAACTTAATGCGCTTGGGGTTAACATCTTCTTCCACACCAGCGAGTACGGTCATGATATCAGAATCACTACGCATTTCTTCGTCCGCAGTAGGAGCAGATCCGGAATACGGCAAGTAGTTATACTCGCTCTCAAAGTTGTTCACAGCGATTTCAAAGGATGTGCAGATGCCCTTTGCTTTGGCAATCTTAGCCTTTTTCAACTGGGCAAGAATCGCAGGCATTCCTAACGCAGCAAGGATGGCAATGATCGCAATCACGACCAGTAGTTCGATGAGGGTAAATCCCCGTTTGTGTGTTTTATGCAGTTTCATGGGTATGTAGAGTAAGTTCGCCGTGGTTTTAAAATAAAAAATTAACGTCGTGCTTGTGAAAAGCAATCAGACAAGAAATTTTGAGATTAAGCAACCATCGAATCGAGTAAGGAGTTACAATAAATATACATTGTCACCGGCTATCCAACAAGGCAATCTAATTTTCAGCCACTGCCTAATCTGCTTAGCTACTGTAATTCCATGCCATGCTTTATGATGAGGCAAGAGATGGATGGACCACACCAGTGGATATAGGTGTGTGATGTTTGAGTTTGCTAGACAACAGCTAAGGTACTAGCCGCCCGTAGTTAGTAAATTTTTTTGATGATAAAACCCATCGAAATTCACTTCGAAATTTCAAGTTGTGCGCCTGCCGCGCCGCAAAATTAACAACGTAAGCGCTGAAATAAGTGAAATTGAGGTAGATGGCTCAGGAACAGCGATAGTCTCAAGTTTAACCCCACCGATGTTGTATTGCGCTCCTGTATTACCCCCTACAAGGCGCATACCGAATGTTGCTTTATTATTGCTATCAGCCTCAAGATATTGACTCAATGTGAGACCTGCACTGGCACCCGCGTTTCCATTTAAGTTACCCGGGGTGGCAGATCCAGTCACCGAAGTGCCATCGGTGACGTTGTTAATTTGAGATTCCAGTGACCATGAATTGGAAGACTGCCTCGTCAATGTGAGCACAACACTTAGCTGGTCCCCTAAATTGTAACCAGTATCGGTGGCTCCGCCGATAGTCAGTGAGCTAGCATTATGCGCCACAGAAGCATATACTTGGGGCGTCTGCGCTCCCGTGTTTTCTGGCGATGACGCAATTCCAAACCGAAAATCCTCGTTGCCGATACCCAAAGACCCAGTGATTGCAAAATCACTCACCGTGATACGCACTTGATCGCCTACTTCAGGACGAAATCCACCATAACGTTGCGCGCGAGCATATGCGCCAGAACTGGTCACAATGACATTCCCATTGTTAACTGAGAATTTATCTTGACTGCCCCAGTTGCCTTGGCTGTTCAAGTTGCCATTGTTGAACCCACTGAATGAATCATCAAAGATACTGGTAGTAGCAGCATGAACGGCAGTCATGGAAATAGCTGTGAGAATACAGATGATAGATCTAGTTTTCATACGGTTTAGTGATGGTTATAATTAATATATAACATGGTATCTTTTAAATGTTATAAGATAATGTGGTTAATATGGTAATGTCTCAAAACGATAGGTTGTGCAAAAAAACTACCCTATGTATGTAAATATGACTAATTAGCTGATCATCAATTTGATTTCGCACCAAGTATAATAGATCAATTCTCATTCGACTCGAGCCGCATGTGCGTCTGCCAACCATCCTTGCTGGCGAGGAAGTCATTGCTTAAGTGCTCAATATGCCCATCTACAAAGAGGCAGTGAGCCCCTTTGTTGTAGTTCCCATGTGGTGCAGTTTGTCCGCCCCAGCCAGTCCATATTTTTCCACCTACGTCATTCATTTCAGCCATAAGGATAGTTTTTGCTGGCCTCACTAAATCTCTATCACGCGTCAGCTTTGCAGTGCCCTTACTCGAGTGCGGTGCTACCCAAACCTCTAAATGTGCGTTGTAACAGTATCCGCCCAAGCCGTAAGAAGACCTTTTAATATCAGTAACATTTGTAGTATCCCCAGCGAACTTATGCTTAGAAAGTGGGTTCTGAAGAATGGTATCTTTCGGGTGCTTATACCATTTATACCCCCCCGACTCGGATTCACAAACTTCAATTTGCTCCCCAATTAAATCATAAATGGTAAATTCTCTCCAACCTTGGTCATCAATAATTTGCCCAGCATATGGCGGGTATGTACCACGGCTATTCCAGCCGTTCTGCACACCTTCTTGCTGAATTTCGTTGATAGCTACGTAAATTTGACGGAAATTTGATACCAGTTCTGTGGCCTTTGCTTTTTGAGAAAAACGGCTCCCTACCATAAAAACAAAGCTAGTTAAAACAGCTATGATACTGATGGTTACCAGTATTTCAAGGAGAGTAAAACCCATCTCATGATGCCGCGAGCCATTTTTATCAGAGCTTGTAAACATATCATGATAATGTCACCACTATAGCTTCATGTGCAATAAAAATTGTCTGGCCCCGTAAATACAAGCGCAGC
>JABHEX010000027.1 GCA_018676385.1 Akkermansiaceae bacterium | reverse complement strand
TAAATACCGTGCAGAATACAAAATCATCACCGTAACTGAAAATACCAATCTGCTTAATAATTTGTAAGTCTTGACATAAAAATTCAAGCTTGTAACCGATTTGTTCTAAAAAAACACGATAAATTCAATGGTTTAGTAAAAATACTCCAAAAAAACCCTTGTGATAACTTTATATTTTATGTATTGCTGTTTTGCAACTGTGTTCACATTGGTCGAAACTAAACAATTAATGTAACCAAAATAACATGAAAACAATCCCCTCAAACAACAGCCAAGTAGATACTGACCGGCTTGCAGACTTTGTTCTGTTCACACAACGCTCATGCATACTTAACTTATCCAGTGAATTGAACCGCGGAAACATATCATTTCCTCAGTTTTTTCTATTGGCCTATCTCTCTAGTGAGGATTATTTGACCATGTCCGATATTGCTAAAAAAATGGGTCATTCAACAGCTGCCGCTACTGGCCTTGTGGATCGCCTCGAGAAGCTGAGCTATGTTGAGCGCGTGCACGCAGCCGAAGATCGCCGTAAGATTATGGTTCGGATCACCCAAAAGGGTACCGAGCTGGTCGCCCGTATGCGCCGCGAAATCGCTACCAACCTCTCAGACGTTATGTCGGAGATGGACGAAGAGGAAGCTGATACAGTGAGCCATGCGAATCGTGCGATTGCTGGGCGATCTTTGTAATTAATGGTCAAGTCCATCACGTGGGCTTGGCAATTCGAGAATCTTGCGTTAAGGCTATATGCCGATGACGCAAGCGCCTTGTTACTTAAACGCACTCAACGACCTTCCCGGTGTGAGTGTTGACTTCTTGCCCCGAGTCCCCGGTGTCGTGGTGGATACGGATCGCGAGGCGACCTGTGCCCGGCTCGAACCCGCTCATAAACTGGCCGTCGAGCGTATGGGGTTTTCTTGGCATCAGTTGCATCGTGCCGAACAGGTGCATGGAGCCGATATTGCTATCGTCGGGAAAAACGATCCGGCCCAGGTGTGGTCGGGAGTTGATGGCTTGGTCACCGCCGACCCCGGAGTGCTTCTGGGGATTTTCGTTGCCGACTGTGGCGCGGTCTATGTTGCCGATCCAATTAAGGGCGTATTAGCCCTACTGCATTCGGGGAAAAAGGGAACCGAGGGAAATATCACTGGCAGGGCGATCGCGATGATGGCGGAGCAATTTGGTAGCGATCCTGCCGATCTTATTGTAGCGCTCGCACCATGCATCCGACCACCAGCCTACGAGGTGGATTTTGCCTCACAAATCCGTGAGCAGGTTCTATCAGTAGGTGTGCCGGAATCTAAGCTCACCGATTCCGGCATATGCACGAGTTCTGATCTGGAAACCTACTACAGCTATCGGGTGGAGAAAGGTAGCACCGGCAGAATGCTTGCGTTGTTAGGCAGGCGTTAGGCGAGAAGCTGCTTGATCACCTTGGCTGGCTCCACACCGGTCAGGCGCATGTCGAGGCCTTGGAATTTTTCTGAGAAACGATGGTGGTCGATCCCTAACAAATTGAGCATGGTTGCATGGAAGTCGCGCACATGAACGATATCCTCAACCGCGTTGTAGCCGAGTTCATCGGTAGCGCCGTGGCTTAGGCCTGATTTGACACCGCCTCCCGCCATCCACATGGAAAACCCTTTGATGTGGTGATCGCGACCCGCTCCGCCTTTTCCTTGGAACATCGGTGTGCGGCCAAATTCTCCGCCCCAGACGACCAGTGTGTCCTCGAGCAAGCCGCGCTGTTTCAGATCGGTGAGCAACGCCCAGGTGGGTTTGTCGGTGTGACCGGCACAGATTTTCATGTATTTATCGAGCCCGCCGTGGTGGTCCCATCCACGGTGATAAAGCTGCACGAAGCGCACGCCTTTTTCGACAAGTCGTCGCGCAAGTAGGCAATTCGATGCGTAGGAGCCGTCGCCTGGAGTGGCTCCATACATATCTAACGTCTTTTTTGATTCTCCTGATAGGTCTGTTAATTCCGGTACCGAGGTCTGCATTCTGAACGCCATTTCGTAAGCGCTGATGCGTGCGGCGATTTCAGGGTTATCGACGAGTGCGTTGCGTTTTGAGTCGAGATTCTGGATGGTGCGGATGAGCTCGTCCTGGTGTCCGCGCGACACACCTGCAGGATTTGACACGTAATGCACCGGATCGCCACTTGAGTTAAACTCGACTCCTTGAAAGCGTGACGGAAGGAAACCGGACGCCCACTGACGGGAGGCAATTGGCTGGGGGTTGCGGCCGCCCACCGATGTTAGGACAACGAAGCCGGGCAGGTCCTGCGATTCCGAGCCCAGTCCATAATTGACCCATGCACCCATCGACGGTCTGCCGCTGATGGCGGTGCCTGTGTTCATGAAGGTGTGAGCTGGATCGTGGTTGATCTGCTCGGTGACCATGGAACGGATGACTGAGATGTCATCGGCCATCTTTTGGTGGTAGGGTAAGTAGTCGGAAATCCATTGCCCGGATTTCCCGTATTGTTTGAAGCCACCGAGATGCCCTTGGGCCTTGAGTGCCTGCCCTTGAAGCTGGGCAATCGGTTGGCCTTTGGT
>JABHEX010000274.1 GCA_018676385.1 Akkermansiaceae bacterium | reverse complement strand
CGGCAGGGATTAATTTTCCTCCCGCGCTTTTTTATTGGCTACTCTCCTCCTCTGGCAGCTCAACACGGACCCAACGCGGCGCTATCATCTCATCGATCCAGACACATTTTTTTGCAACAGAATCCGCAGGGAATCTAATCTTTAGCATCAGAGGCTGGGCAACCGCACCCTGATCCAACAGGCCGTTTATTTCTATGTAGCGATTCAACTTACTTGCCACCTCACTACCCTTACGCACAAACCCAAACAAATGATCGTCGTGCCCCTTTGCAACAAGCCGATAACAATCAAACTTTTTTTCGTTTCTGAACTCATAAGCATAAAAATTATCAGGAATTATATACACACGCATGTCCATAGGTGTCGTCACTTTTTCTTCGAGATAAGTTTTCCACTCAATTGGTTGGTAACAGACCTCCGACTCCCAATCTACGACAAATTCCTCTGGACCAATCTGTTCGATAACGAGAGCTCTCTTGCCGCCATCTCGTAATATGACCTCAGCTGTCATAAATGACATTGATTCCAGACCCAGCGAAAGCGTACGGTCAAATCGCTCAAACTCAACAGGGGTAATCTTACGTGTCTGGTAATACTCTTCCATCAACGGACGCACCCTTGAAGCATGCCTGACATGGGCAAGCATTTCATCCACCGTCGTTGCAGACAAATACCCCTGCACAGCCCTTTCCATAGCCGCCAGGGTGTTCTTTACAGCACCCAACTCTTCTGCGCGCTCGCGCTCGAGATCCTGTTTCTCACGCACTATTGTTTCCAACTCAGGCTGAGCTTTCCATAATACCATTACAACCCATACTGAAAGACTCAACAAAACAAGTCCCACAAGCACAAACCATCCGATAGGTGGAACTCGGAGTGTCGCACCGCCCCATTGCTCCTCTGAATTGACCACTTCTTTTTGATCCAAAATATCGACAACATCAGGCTTATAGGTTTTCGCATCAAGACGTGCTTCATTGTCCGGTTTGAGGACCTCCACAGGTTGACATACTCTCACCTTTGGCTGCCCTCCCCCAACTGTGGCATCGGCTGGCCGATCCTGCTTGTCGAGAACACGCAACTTAGGGTCGTCACTATCGCTGGCTTCTTTCTTTCTAATCCACACAGTGGCTATTTATACTAATTGCAGGATCGACGCAATCACCATACGCCGCTAATCATTACACGCGTGAGTTCGAAACTCGACATCCTAATACTTACCGCAGGCTTTGGCGAAGGCCACAACAGTGCTGCAGAAAACCTCAATTTAGCACTCAATGCACGGTGTAAATCCCGTTGCATGGATCCATGCGCTTTGGGAGCTCCATTCTTGAATGATCGCCTCAGGAGTTTTTACCTTGCGGTCACCACTCACGCACCATGGCTCTGGCGTAAAATTTACCAATCAACCGATAAACAAGACTTCTCTCGCGAGCGTCTTCCCATGATGGGCAAACCAGAGCAAAAACTGGAAGAAATTATCCGTGATTTGAAACCTCGTGCCATTGTCAGCACTTATCCTCTCTATCCTTATTTTATCGATCGCATATTTCAACGTGGAATCCCCAGAGTTCCAGTATTTACAGTTGTCACCGATTCGATTGAAATTAATGCTGCCTGGCGAAAGGCACCCACCGATTACTGGTTGGTAACAGATGAAAATACGCGACACAGAATGATTCTGCAGGGCCTTGATGAGGCATCGGTTATAGAAACTGGTTTTCCTGTGCACCCACATTTTGCAGATATCGACCCCGTATCTGCAGATGATCCACTTGAACCATTTCGCGTGCTCTACTTCCCAACACCCAAAAAACCCCACGTTAGGCGAATTGCGGAGGAAATCCTAAATGCTAGCTCTGATAACGTTAATCTCACCATCGTACTTGGGCGGAATGTTCGTAAGCTCTACCGTCGAGCTCAGGAAATAAAACAAAAATATCCAGGCAGAGTCAAAATCATCGGGTGGTCCAAACGAGTTCCCGAATTATTGACAAGCCATCATTTAGTTGTCGGCAAAGCCGGGGGTGCCACCGTTCACGAGTCACTTGCGGCTGCCTGCCCCATGCTAATCCACCACCTCGTCCCAGGACAGGAAGAAGGCAATCTCAATTTACTTAAAATGCTTAACGGCGGTCATCTGGCAGATTCTCCAGGTGAACTTGCAGCTCACATACGAGAGATGCTCTCAGAGAAAGCACATGGTTGGAGAGCAATGAAGCGTAGCCTCTCACGCGTCGCCCGCCCATCTGCAGCAGACACCGCCACTCGATTCATACTCAATCACACTCCCGAACAAAGTGACGGGTAGCAAATACAATCACCATGGACTTCCTCTTTGATATCGGTAATGTGATCGTTAATGTCGATTTCATACCCTCACTCAAACGTCTCATCCCCAATGAATTGGGTGATCCCGATCAACGCCTTGAGCTAATCTTGGAGCGTAAAGACGAATTTGAAGCCGGACGTATAATGCCGGACGAGTATTTCCCATGGGCAGCAAAGGTTCTGGGCCACTCTGGCCCGTTAAAAAACTTCATGAATGCATGGATCGATATTTTTAGCCCAAATATCCCAATGTGGACATGCATCGGCGAGCTTCAAGAACATGG
>JABHEX010000026.1 GCA_018676385.1 Akkermansiaceae bacterium | reverse complement strand
CTTCGAGTTCTTGGCCCACGTCTTCGATATAGCCCAGGGCCACGAGCTGTTTCATCGCGGCTTGCGATTCCTCGGGGTCCAGCGCCGCATCCGAGGCGTGCCAGCCACATTCGCCGGGCACGTCATCCCATGAGGGGATCGGTTTGATGGGCTTGGGGTCGGCGAACGCCTCAAGCAGCACGCGACCGTCCATATCTTCACCCACTGGTAATCCGAACGCTTGCAGGATCGTCGGTGTAATGTCTAGCAATCCAGCGCTCTGCACTTGGGCCGACTTGGCGATGTCAGGTCCGGCTGCTACAAAAATTCCGAAGGGGCTATGCTCGGCGGCTGGCCCGGCTGGCTCGTTGGGGATTTCGCGGGGTCGCAGATGGTCCGGGTGGAAGCCGTGGTCGGAAATCAGCATCACCGTCGTGTCATCATCGACCAGGCTTAGCATCGTGCCGAGCATCATGTCGTGGAACTGATAGGCCCCAGCGACGACGTCCTTGTATATCTCAAAGTCTTTCTCGTTGACCCATTCTTGGCGCGGCGGATGGTATTTCATACACAGGTGCGAGAAGTGGTCGATGGCGTCGAAGTAGACGCCCATAAAATCCCAGGGCTCATTCTGGATCAAAGCCGTCGCGGCGTTGTTGATCGTGATGCACTCTGCCAGCGTCTTTGCCAGCGATGTCAGCCGCCGGTCTTTCTCCTGGTCGATCTGGGCCGCCTTGGGGATGAACGGCAGCAGATGCTCGGGCATGAGTTCGGCAGGGTGGAACCTGAGCTTGGCCAACTCTTCGCGTAAACGGGGTGGATGGACCGTGCCGGGGGACATGGGCCACTTGTCGTCGGGATTCACCGAGGTCGCCGAGTGGTAGTGGTTTGAGACCATCACGCCATCGATCGGCTCAGCCGGATGGGACGGCCACCAGCCGACGACGTTCGACTGCAGGCCGTTTTGTTGCAGGATGTTCCAGAGGGCTTTGGTTTTTCGTGAGAGGTTGGTCACCGGCCTCACGCCCTGGCCGCTCGGGTCGGGCTCGCTGAAGCCGTGGATGCCGTGCTTGTAGGGCCGTTTTCCCGTGGCAATACTGGTCCAAAGCATGGGGGACAGCGCCGGGTAGAGCGTCTCCAGTCGTCCGTGGCAGCCGCGCTCCATCAGCCCGGCCAACGCGGGCATTTTGCCCTCCGCGATCAGCGGGTTAATCACATTCCAGTCGGCAGCATCCCAACCGATTAACAGAAGACGACGGGAGTTTTGGGGCGAAGGAGACGATGTAGACATAGGTTGATCTTATAGGTTGGTTGGGAAGTTGGAATGGCTGAGCTTTGAAAAAATTGACGATCCGTGTCTAGCAGCGCACTTATCAGGCAATCCTGCAAGAAGGTAATCGGGTGTATATAGAAAGTCTGGAAGGGGTAACCCCCTTCCAGACTGAATCGTCATGGACGAATCTTGAGCTTACTTTTGGCGACGGCGGTAGGTGCCCATAGCGGCAGCACCCATGGCCAGCAGCGCCAAGCTGCTCGGCTCGGGAATCGCCGAGAGTGTCGTAGGCGCGGCGATCGACGTATTGATTTGATCCTCGTAGGCCCATTCGCCCAACTTCATCCCGTTACCATTCACTTCCTGAGCACGAACGTAGCCATAGTGGAAATCGGTATCATTATCGTTTAAGAATCTAAATCCAATATAGCCATCGAAGCCTGCGGTGATCTTGCCGTAGTCGCCAAAGGTCAGTGCTGTCCCGACGGAGCCGCCGACCACATCCACCATGGGAGAACTACTAGACGAGGCCTGTGCCGGTATCCACTCCTGGTTGCTCCAGGACCAGATCCCATACCAATTCATAGCGATCGATTGACTCCCGCCGGGGGCGTTACCGATTGACATGTTTGTTTCAGCTTCTACACCACTGAAATTGCCGGTGACGATGGCCGCCTCGGCTCCGCCGTCGAGCGTAATTTCTGCTGCGCCACCTGCTACGGCGGTGAGGGTGAAGATCCTTGCTGCTTTATTGATCAATGGGCGATTTAATCCCGTGGCTAGATTGTTGTTTTGTTTTATGATTTCCATCTGATGTTTTGTGTTTTTCAAGTTTCGAAATAAACTTAGTAATAGGAAAAGTTTAATAAGAAATATAAATTAGCGTTAATATTTGGCACTACTGTTATCATCAAGTCTAGATAATTTTAAATTGCTACTTCACCACAAGTGGATAGGATTGGAGTGCAACGATTCTGATTCCACGGGCTATCTAACAAGGGAACTGGCCGAAAAACTTTTCTCGGCGAAAAACCTATACCTGATGGGCAAGAATTAAACAAATCTGTGTGGTTGGTAGAATCATATTTCGCTGCACGATAAAACCGATAATATCACCAGAATCGACCTCCTGTTTAAAAACCTCTAGCTCATGCCCAATTTCAGCATACAGACGCCTTCCGAGCAGGTGGCCAATCATCTCCGTGCCGAGCTGCTTAAGGAGCGCTGGTCTGGCACCATGCCGGGAACTCCTGTGCTGGCCAAGGAATTGAACGTCGATCCCAAGACTGTCGGACTCGCGTTAAAGCATCTGGAGCAGGAAGGGCTACTTGTCGGGCAGGGACAAGGGCGGCCGCGCAAGATCGTTCTTCCTGAGAACCATATCCAACCAACACTCAGAGTGGGACTACTCGATTGGGGAGCACATTCACTGGACAGCAGACTAACACATGATCTGGAGCAAGTGCCTTACACCATTGTCACCAGTTCCAAAACTCTGGAAGAAATCAACTCGGATATCAACCGCCTAGAGAAACACGTTCAATCCGTCAATGTGGATGCGTGGATCGTGTATTCTGGTCCACGCGAGGTACTGGAATGGTTTTCCCGTCAGCCACTACCAACATTTGCCATGTTTGGATACATGAGCGATTTACCCATTGCTGGCGCGGGCCCACACTCGCCCACTGGCTTTGTTGATTGCGTGCAAAAGCTAGTAGCTCTCGGTCACAAACGCATCGTGATGCTAACGCCTCACTACACGCGCCTCCCCAAGCCGAACAAGGCCGTACTTGCCTTTCACGATACCCTGGAAGCTGAGGGCATCCAGACCGGTCCCTATCATTTACCCGACTGGGGACCGAGTGATGATGGTCTTCATTCCATGCTTGAGTCATTGTTTAAAATGACACCTCCCACGGTTCTGATCATCAACGATAAGCCGACTTATTTCTCCACACTTCAGTTCCTAATGGAGCGTGGCATTCGTGTGCCAGGGGATGTTTCATTGGTTTGCCATGAATTCATTAATTCCATCACCTGGTGTGATGATCCGATCGCCTATATCCACTGGGACTGGGCACCGATCACCATGCGCCTTATGGACTGGATGAGAAATGTCTCGTTGAATAAAGAGGACAACATGCAGGACCTATCTAAGCCTAGATTTGTATCGGGAAGGACACTTGGGCCTCCAACATAAGTAGAGTAGCAACATGTTTACAAAAATGACGTTTCTTTCCGCCCCAAGATATACCCTATAAAACACACACAATGGTCGTCTTAAGGCTGGAAAGAAACATGATCCAACTTCAACATACTGGACTGTCTCTGGAAAAGATTTTTACTTCCCCTTACTTATCCATCATTGGGTAAGGCAGCACTGACCAGTGAGTGCCAATTCTCTTAATTCTTCGACGAATACTGCGAAATGAAGCAACCATCGTGATTTTTCTAAACGAACGTCTTGCGGTGAGATTCATGAGTGCTTCCGCCTACACCATCAGATGTTCTATACCGCTCGTCACGCGATCCTAGTTATGGGATAGCTGAATATTGCCGATTCAACACAAAACAAAAACCCACCCTCCGGTGAGGGAGAGTGGGCCAACCTTATTAATATGATATTTAACAAATAGAAACAAACTGTCAGTCTGGAAAGTATTAATTTCCAGCCTCTAGCGCGAGTCCGCAAATAACTTACAAGCTTTACAAAAAAAAGCAATCTATTTTAAATACGATAACCTTTCCTTTTCTGAAAAGGTTTTCTCTGGTTTCTAGGAAATTTCTACGAAAAAATGTAGAACGCCACCTTATTGG
>JABHEX010000273.1 GCA_018676385.1 Akkermansiaceae bacterium | reverse complement strand
TCCACAGTAGTGCCGATTAGTCGGATGTTCTTTGTAGATGATATGTTCGGAGTCAACTTTTTGGGCCAGAACTTCAAAATCGGCAACTAGCAATTGAATATCTCCAATATTTTCCGCCAACCCTAACACAAATTCGATACATTTTTGACTGACTGGATAAGTTTTAAAAAACGAGGGTTCCAGTAACAACACCCTCTGAACATCTTCACCAGCATGCCAATTCGGATCAAGATTGTAGTAATTGTAAACCAATGTATCTACCTCCTTTTTAAGCTTTATTTCCGGTGCATCATTGAGAGAAGTTTGTGGATCAAAATCTAGGAGTTCGGATAATGCCTCAGGTATAGCGAGGTTACAGAATTGCCCATAGTCGATATCCAAGAATGTATTCTTCTGGTTACTGTTGAAATACTTGTTGATGTTGTCTTGGTTAGCATAATATTTCTTTTTTGAATTGCTCCCTGCAACCCACTGCCAGCTCAAGGCATTACTTGCCCAGTCACCATCAAGTAGGTGGTAATACATCCATCTAGCCGGTGTAAGCCAATGAGACTGTGCAATATTACACGCCAGTGAGGCTACATACATTCGCATGTGATTGTGCATGTAACCATTCTCGTATAAACTTTCTATCGCAGTATCAATGGCATTGATGCCTGTGCTGTGTTCGACAATAGCAGAGCTGATATGACGATTAGATACAGATAATTGGGGGGTTTTTAGGTCATCATTAATCGCCTCGCCTTTTGCGATCCATATGTTTTGCCAGTAGTCTCTCCAAGCTAATTCTTGGACGATTTTTTCAATGTGTCCCCAAGGTAAGCTCAATGAAAGCAAGTGATCAAAAATCTGCCTCGTCGAGATGACTCCACGGGATATGTATGGGCTCAAATATGTTACCGCACCATCACTAAAATTACGACTACGACCATATCGAACTGGGTCTATTTGCTCGATACGCTTTTGTATTTCTATAAATTCTGTAGGAAACATCTTTGATATAAAATGATTATGCCAACAATGTGACGCGTAACTGCGCAAGGGGTGACAATATCACTGCAAGTAGATATTTTGCAAATGTATGATGACAGGTATAATAAAAATTTCACGTAAACAACTGGTCGATAACGTATAATTATTACGTAATTCTGACCACAATTGCTGTCTTATGCCTTACCCCATAACACCATAAGCTCCGCCTGTTCTCTTATTGTGACTCATCATCAATACATTCTGATTCTTGTAGCCTTTGTGACCATGAGTAGTCTTACGTCATGTGACAAGCAGCAGGACACCGCACAACAGAACAAATCTGCCTCTGAGACAAAATACCCCCTTGGGGAAAAAGCTCCGGATCTCAGAGTAACCGAAGTTTCATTCAACGAACACATCCAGCCGATTCTCTCAGAGGCATGCTACCACTGCCACGGACCAGATTCTGGTAGCCGTGAACCCGGTGGGCCAATCTCCAAAGATGATGGCCAACCGCTGCGGCTCGATCAGGAAAAATACGCTTTCGAAAAACGTAAAAACGGCAAACCCGTCATCATCCCTGGCAACCCTGATGATTCTCTGCTGATCCAACTCATGGAGAGTGATGACCCAGATCTCGTCATGCCGCTCCATCCCACACGATCACCACACGGAACCATCTTGGATCCTGAAAAAATATCCCTAGTCCGCCAATGGATTAAGGAGGGTGCAAATTACGAACCCCACTGGGCATACATCACCCCAAAAAAACATCCGCTTCCCAAAGTTGCACATTCTGACTGGGCCAAGAACAACCCGATCGATCGATTCATTGCTGCACGATTTGAAAATAGAGGACTTAAGCCTAACCCAGAAGAAAACTCTGCACGACTGATCAGGCGCCTCTACTTTGACCTAACAGGATTACCACCCACGCTGGAAGACCTCGATGAAATCCTCAATGATACGCGCGATTTTGATACAGTTTATGGCGAGACAGTGAACAAGCTACTGAAGACAGATAGCTACGCCGAGCACTGGACGCGCCACTGGCTGGATGTCGCCCGTTACGCTGACACCCATGGTTACCAGTTAGATAATTACCGCTCCGTTTGGCCATACCGGGATTGGGTAATTAACGCCTTTAAAAACAACATACCATTTGATCAGTTCACCCGTGAACAGATTGCAGGCGATATGATACCCAAGGCAAAAATCGAACAAGTCATCGCAACAGGCTTTAATCGCTGCCTGCCTACCAACGGAGAAGCGGGGTCAATCGAGGAGGAATACCACGTCATTTATGCGCAAGAGAGGGTCAACACAACCTCTACCGTATGGCTCGGACTGACCGCTGGCTGCGCCGCCTGTCATGACCACAAATTTGACGCCATATCGATGAAGGAAAACTATCAGCTCACAGCATTTTTCCGCAACACACCCATGACTGCACTGGATAAACATGCTTCCGACCACCCACCGAATGTAAGAATCATGACGGATGCTGATAGATCAAAATCAGAAAAACTAACCCTGCAAATTTCCAAACTTGAAAAGCAGCTAACTAGCCACAGAAAAAAGAACATAGATACTTTCAAAAAATGGTATGATGCAAACCGAAAGGACCTGAAGCAACCCGCTGGAAAGGATACAAAATCTATTAGCAAACTTCTAAAAGCCACATCGCCCACAAGCAGGCAGATGACTCAGCTGCGTGATTATTATTTTTCCAAAATCAACTCCGAGGGATCCACACTTTCCCAGAAGCTCGCTCCTCTCAGAAAAGAGTCGAAAAAAATTAATGATCGCTCTCCCACCACGCTAGTGATGCAAGAAAATGAGGGTAAAGAAGCCTTTGCTCACACTCTTCAGCGGGGTGACTACACAGCAAGACTAGAGAGGGTGACTGCGAACACACCAGCAATGCTTCCCTCCATGAGCAATCTACCTAAAAATCGTCTCGGTCTCGCCAAGTGGATCACCTCACCAGAAAATCCACTCCCTGCACGCGTCACCGTGAACCGCTACTGGTATTACATTTTTGGCGAAGGCATTGTCAGCACAACAGGAGACTTTGGCGTCATGGGAGCACGCCCAACACACCCCAAACTACTCGACTGGCTCGCCGCCGACTTTGTAGAACACAACTGGGATCTACACCATCTCCTGCGCACGATTGTCACTTCAAAAACCTACCGCCAAAGCTCGAGCATAAGCAAAGAGAAGCAGCACATCGACCCCTCCAACAAATGGCTCGCACGTGCACCACGGTATCGGCTCGATGCCGAACAAATTCGTGATATGGCATTACAGGCTTCAGGACTACTTCATCATAAGATCGGCGGCCCACCTGTGAAACCCTACCAGCCGAAAGGTATTTGGTCGGTCATCTCCATGAAAAAATCCAATACCGGACTCTATAACACCGGCAGCGGCGGAGACCTCTACCGGCGGTCACTTTATACATTCTGGAAACGCACGGCAGCCCCTCCATCCATGGAAATCTTCAACGCACCCGACAGAACAACGAGCTGTGTGAAACGGGAAATCACCAACACCCCCCTGCAGGCGTTCGTACTGATGAACGATACCCAGTACGTCGAAGCATCACGAAACATCGCCCAACGCGCCATGCAGAAGGCAGACACACCCGGAAAAATCATCAATCACATCGCCCGCCTAATCATTTCAAGACCCATGAGGGAAAGCGAAATCAAAGTTGTTCAATCAACGTATAACGACGCTCTCAAAGAGTTTACAGCCACTCCTGAAGAGGCTAGTAAGTTGATAAAGGTAGGGAATTCCGATGCCGACCCCAAACTTCCCGCCGCTCAGCTCGCCGCTTGGACCATCGTCGCCAACCAAATCCTCAACATGGATGAAACCCTGAATAAATAAACCAGATGAACGGTCATGACATAGGAAAGGCAATTGGCTTACACGAAACCGAACTGAACCGTCGGCAGTTTTTTGCCAAAAATGCCATGGGTCTCGGCAGTGCAGCACTGGCGTCATTGCTACCACCCGAATTGATGGGTGCCATTTCAGATGGCTCAGAAATGACCGCTCATTTTCCCGCACGTGCCAAACGAGTGATCTACATCTCCCTGATCGGTGCGCCCTCTCAGTTTGAAACCTTCGATTACAAACCACAAATACAGAAAGACTTTAAAAAAGACATCAAGAGCTTTCTTCAAGACTCTGGCCAACGCCTCACAGGCATGACTGCCAAACAGTCGAATTTTCCGGTAGCTAGGTCTTTTACCGACTTTAAACAATACGGCGAAGGTGGCACCTGGATATCTGATATTCTCCCCTGGCACGGTAAAATGGCGGATGATATCTGTGTGATCAAATCCATGCACACGGATGCGATCAATCACGTGCCCGCAAACAACATGATGTTCACCGGCAACATGATCCCTGGACAGGCATCCATGGGCTCGTGGCTATCCTACGGCCTTGGCTCACTCAACAAAGATTTACCCACCTTTTGTGTATTACATGCCAAACACTCAAGCCCATTTTCTAACGTCCAAGCGATCTCATCCAAGTACTGGACATCCAGTTTCCTACCCGGAAAACATGCTGGTATCCACCTACGCACCCAAGGCAACCCAGTTCTCTATCTTAAAGACGCACCGGGAATCAGCCGGAAAATACGGCGAAAGATGTTAGATGGGCTTTCCTCACTCAATCAGGAGACCTTGGAAAACGTTGGCGACCGCGAGATCCAAACACGCATCCAGCAGTATGAAATGGCATACCGCATGCAGATGTCCGTGCCTGAACTCACCGACATGTCAAAAGAATCCGAGGAAACCTACCAACTCTACGGCCCCGACTCAAAGAAAAATGGCAGCTTCGCCTACTGCGCTATGATGGCTCGCCGACTCGTCGAACGTGGCGTTCGATTCACCCAGATCTTTCACCGAGGTTGGGATCAGCACGGCAATCTTCCACGTGACCTCTCATCCCAGTGCAAGGACGTCGACCAACCATGCTACGCCCTCATCCAAGACCTTAAACAACGCGGGCTATTAGATGACACATTAGTTATCTTCGCAGGCGAATTTGGGCGCACCGTCTACTCTCAAGGCAAACTCAGCGACACCAACTACGGGCGCGACCACCACCCGCGCGCCTTCTCTATCTGGATGGCGGGCGCAGGTGTCAAAGGTGGCATGTCCTACGGCGAAACAGATGAATATTCATTCAATATCATCACCCCCGATCAAAAAGTCCACGTCCGCGATCTCCACGCCACCATCCTAGAGCGATGCGGTATCGATCACCACAAGCTAAGCTTCAGAAACCAAGGGCTCGACCAGAAACTCACCGGCGTTGAACCCTCCCGCGTAGTCACCGACATCCTCGACCACTCGCACATGGCGAAGCATTAGTCAGGTGTCAGCCCCAGAGGGGCGATAGCTGGTAGAGGCTAGAGTCCACAAGGCACACCCATCAACCCCGCTTCCGCTTGCTCACGCCGCATCCACAACGGCCACCGCAGCAGTTCGCCTCACTTTTTTTCATCCAATTACGAATGAATAGCACGATTACCACCAGCACGATCGCCGGTGCTACGTAGGTCTGCCAGTTAGTTAAATCCATGATTTAAGTTCGCAGGTTTCAGCCCGATATCAAGCGGCCAATCTGGTAGACCATAAAAGCGGCTAGCCATGCAACCACAGTCATTCCCACAAGCTGCCCAATCGCCCAGTTCCATGAGCCCGTTTCTCGTCGGACCACAGCGGTCGTCGGAAGGCACTGAAGCGCATACACAAAGAAGATCAGCAAACTAAGCGTAGTCACCGGCGTGTAAATCTTTGTGCCGTCAGGCCAAGTTGCATTACCCAATTTACTACGCAGCTTTTTAAGGAATTTTTCCTCATCGTCATCTTCCTCAACGGAGTATGAAATCGCTAAATTCGCATTAAACACCTCACGTGCAGCAAATGCCGCAATCAATGCCGTGCCAGTGCGCCAGTCGTATCCAAGTGGTTTAACAACAGGTTCAATGGCATGTCCTATTTTACCCATGTAACTCTGTTCCAACGCTAGCGCAGGGTCATCTGCGGCAGGAGTACCATCGTCGGGTTTTGGATAAGTCTGTAGCGCCCAAAGAATGATAGAAATACCTAAGATCACGGTGCCTGCTTTCTTTAAAAACGACCACGCACGTTCTGTAAGATGGCGTCCAATATAACCAAAGTCAGGAACGCTGTAGGCGGGAAGTTCCATCAGAAAATGGCTAGGCTCTTCCTCCCCTTTGACTTTAGGCGCCAGCAACCACGCCGCGAGCAATGCCGTCGCAGTGCCAAGGAAATACATGGCCGCTAACATCAGCGCTTGCAACATAGCACCGTAGCTTGCCAGCAGCATCCCAATGAGGAGCGAATAAACAGGTAGTCGCGCTGTGCAACTCATCCATGGAGCGATAAGAATAGTTAGCAGCCTTTGCTTGGCACTGTCCATACTACGCGTCGCCATGATACCAGGAATCGCACATGCATAAGAACTCAGCAACGGCAGGAACGCCTTGCCGCTCAGCCCAACCTTGCTCATCAGACCATCCATCAGCAATGCAGCCCGACCCATGTATCCGGTCGATTCCATGAGCCCGATAAAAAACAACAGCAGAAGGATTTGGGGCAGAAAAATCACCACACTTCCAACGCCGCCGATAATACCGTCAATCGCGAGATCTTTCACGTCACCGTCCGCCAGCATGGTGGAAACACTTTCCGCCAGGGCACCAATTCCAGTCTCCACCCAGTCCATCGGATAGGAGGACCAGCTGAAGATCGACCAAAAGACAAGCAACATGACACCGATAAAAATAAACCATCCGCCGATAGGATGGAGCACGGCCTGATCAATTTTGTCGCTGATAGTCAATCCACCCGCATCGAGCCTTTTAGCGGTTAGCTTGCAGACTGCCTGCACACGTTGGGTGCGCGACTGAGAAATGTCCTCCTCGGGGGATTCACCCGCACTAATACACTCGGCAGCAGCGTTCATTGCAGCCTGCCTCATGCCATGATCAATCCCCGGTTGGTCTTCGGTTCGGTATTCCGCATCGGCAAGCAAGTGAATCGCATGGGCCGCTGGATTTGCGGATCCATTCACCTCGAGCTGTTTGGCCAGATCCTCAATGGCGCTTTCCGTCGCTTTTTCCGCATGCCAAATCCTTTTAGGAGGGTGTGGAAACGGGTGACGTATCGCGTGTTTAAGATCGACCACGCCTTTACCTTTATTCGCCTGACACGGAATGACTGGCAAACCCAATTCCTCGGATAAAAGCTCCACGTTGATGCGGATGCCCTGTGATTCAGCAAGATCAACTTTATTGAGTGCCACCACGACGGGTAGACCGAGATCAACTACTTGCAATAGCAGGTAAAGATGACGCTCAAGGTTTGAGGCGTCCACCACACAGACTACTGCGGATGGCCGATCGTTCCCTTTCTGATCACCTAACAACACATCACGAGTAATTCGCTCATCTTCAGCTCGGGGGCTCAATGAGTAACACCCAGGCAGATCTAACAATTCATACTTATTCCCGTGGGGTGTACGCAGCACACCGGACACGCGGGAGACAGTCACTCCGGGATAGTTTCCCGTCTTTTGATTCGCTCCAGTGAGAGCATTGAATAAGGTGGTCTTACCACTATTGGGATTACCGACAAGTGCGATGGTCTCCATTTGCTTGTCAGTAGTTGATTCTAAATACCACGTAGAAAAATACCGTTAAACCATCTCAACAAGAACTTGGTCACCAAGCTTTTTACTCAAGGCAAGACGAGTGCCACAAACTGAACAAATCATATTACGCCCGTCAGATAGCTTGCTAATTTCCAAATCCTCACAAAAACCAATCTCACGAAGGCGCTGACACGAACCACCATCAAGCTCGCGGATACGCAACTTACAACCAGCGCCCGCCTTACTCAAAGTCATAGCACTATCGGCTTTCAAAGCCCCAGCAATATCAGTGGTAAGGTCTGCAATCATCTTCACACGAGAATAAAGCGCAATTGAGACGCGTTTGCAATAAGAAAATGGAGATTTATTCAGATCATTTGATATCATACAACAAAACCAGATTCTTCAGGCATCATAGGCAATCGGTTTACTCTTTTCTTTTTCTATGGAATCGTCCATTTTTCAGTTTAAATAGTTATGACGACGATCAAAGCCAAAGTAAAATTCGACGAAGCATCCCACCTTGGGGCGTTTCGCCTGCATATGTGGCATCGCTATCAGGTTTGGTTGATGCTGCGGACATTTCTTAGTGTTGCTCTGATCCTAGCAGGAATCATCCTACTCATGAGCCAAGGGCCTAACCCGATGCCGGTTCTGATGCTCATGGTCGGCACCTTTGCCCTGCTGCGCCCCCTGATCTGGAAAATCATGCACGGCCGCAACCTACGCCAACTCCCCGGCTACGGCCAGAGCGTACTCTACACATTCACCCCCGAGAGCATGTCGATCCACGGCGAAGACCGCCAAGGAGAGGTCAAGTGGAGCGGATTATTCGAATCAGTTTCCACCAAACGAGGATTACTGCTCTACCACGGAAAAAAATCCTACACCTGGGTGCCCAGCGAATCATTCGACAGTGCCGAGGACATACTAAAAGTCGCCGAGTGGTCAGGTGCGAAATAACCTTAACTAACACGCTTCGCCTTCAGCTTACGCGAG